>JAJYNV010000459.1 GCA_021786135.1 Bacillota bacterium | reverse complement strand
TTCCGATCTCCTTCCGGGTACGGTCGCTCGAGGTGCCAGGCAACTGGCATCCCAGATAAATGATCATCCTCGACAGAACTCGGCTTATGGCTCGCTCGCAGCCGCTCTATGTCGGGCTTGTGCTCCAAAACTCCCTGGCTCAGGGACGTGTCAGCGTAGAGCCGCGTCCTCCGTTAGAAAGCAGTGCACCCCGTCAAACGGCGGGGTGCACTGCCATTTAGTTCCCTGTAAAGTAGTACCAGTCGCGTGGCTTCCGAGCCCGGGGGAAACTTCGTAGGACGGGGGAACCATGATGTCGGCAGAATGCCCAAAGGCCCGCATCCTCCTCGTAGGGACAGAGCATTTTGTTTCCCGACGGGACCTCTACAACCCGCACCTGAAAGACATGCTCTCTCCCGATAACCAGAAGGAAATCCTGGAGGTCGTCGAACGGCTCTCGGCCTTCCGACCCACGGTGATCGGCGTGGAGCACGGTTCGGAACGCGTTCCTGAACTCAATGAGGAGTACCAGTTGTACCTTCGCGGCGCGTTCGATCTTCCCGCAGAGGAGACATACCAGGTGGCGTTCCGGATCGCAGAGATGGCGGGTTTGGATCGCCTGCATGGCATTAACGCCTGGGGGCGGGAGTATGAGGGCACTGGATATTCGGACCTAGATCCCTACACGAAGGCGCACGGCCAAGAGACAGAGCTCAGGTCCATCCTTGAGAAGGCCCGCAGGGTGGCAGAAAGGGACCTCCATCTGGGCGGATCACTTCGCAAGCGTTTACTTGCCATGAACGGTCGCGAGTGGCTCGATAGCAACCTCGGTTTCTACATGCAACTCCTGCGTATCGGCGATGAGGACGAGCCCATCGGGGCCGACGTCGTTACTGGCTGGTGGTACAACCGCAACCTCAGGATCTTCAGCCGGATGCAGGCAACAAGCCGGGATCCGTCATCTCGCCTTCTCGTCCTCATCGGCGCTGGTCACGTACCTATTCTCCGGCTGTGCGTGGAGGCTTCCTGGGACCACGAACTTGTGGAAGTCAGCGACTACCTCTAGAGTCCAGCAATCCACTCCAGTTGCCGCTCACGGATGCTGGCGCATGGCCGTGCTGCGCGAGCCGCCGCCGGTACTCGCGCACATCGCGCGCACGCAGCTTCGCAAGCTCGATGACTTCCCGCTCGAGGTGCACCAGAAAGGCGCACACACCGATAGCCCAGTACAACCTTTACCTGCGCCGCCGTTCGCGCCCCGCCGCTATCCGTGGCCGCCAAGATTCGCCGTCTCCGGCATCCCGACGGCCTTCTCGGCAGCGTCCCAAAGTGCATACCGGTTCGTGTCCGAGAGATAGATCCCGCCGGGAGCGGCGACCGACAGGCAGCTGGCGTTCTCCGTGAACGTATAGGTTCGAAGCCCCACGGTAAAGCGCAGGATTGCGGTCCTCTCGACTGCGAGGCAGCCGACGCGCGCGCCGGGATCGTAGACCTCAAGGCTGTTCACGATCTTCAAGATCGGCGCGATCTTGACCGCGGCTGTGATCGTCCGGCGCAGCCAGCGGCCGCCTGCGCCGTACTGAACCGAGATCCGCAGGACGCTGACGCCCTGGGGAACAAGGCTCATCGCCGGTCTCGCCGGCAACTCGATGCGGTCGAGCGCCACTGAGTATCGACTCACTCCGCGCACGGCGGACAGTACCGTCAGAAAGACGGTGTCCTGACCGCGCGCGTAGGTCTCATCGTACGACGTGATCCCCGCCCGGTCGCCGCTATAGCCCTCCCCTGCCGTCCTGTATCCGAGAGCCGTGAGCTTCGCCGTGTAATAGGCAATCACCGACGAACTGCGCACTGGGACGCGATACGTCCAGACACGGACATGCAGGTAGCTACTCCCGATCTGTCCTGCGGGCACGACGGTAGGGCTGCTGGGCGACGCCCCAGGCGGCGGCGCGACCGGAAGCCGCAGTGCCATCGCAGACGCCGCAGGAACCGCGATCTGCATGGAAGAGAGACCGGGTCCGCAGAGGGCCGCCGCCGAACCGGCACAGGCGAGTAGCGCGGCAGAGACCAGGAGCATCGACAGCGTCCCCCTGATCCGCACCCAATCCCCCCCGAAGCTTCCTGGCCTCTAGAACACCCTTCAGGCACGCTTGTGTCGTCTGCCAACCTAGCGAGTTCGAGGCGCCATTCCCTCTCCCCCTCGTCAGCAGATCGTATGCGGCACCACCTGTCAGCGCAGTCGCGGGAGATGGATGCTGATCGTCCACCGTGCGCCCATCTGGCGGTTGTAGTCGGACGTCTACTCTACACTGACCAGGAAGAGGCGGTCGTCGAAGCCGCCGCGGGCCTCCCGCTTGCCGAGCCGAAGTTCTTCGAACTCCTCCACGGTTCGGCCCTTCGCCGCTACGATGCCGTGAACGACCTCCACGATATCCGCAAGCTCCTCAAGGCTCCCGGACTCCAGGTACTCCTGGAGTTCCTCACCGAGCTTCTTGTTCAGTTCCTCCACCCAGCGCTCCTCGCCGAGCACTTCCACGTGGCAGGCCTTGCCCTGTGCCCGGATGATCTCAGGAATGCGGTCCCGCACCGACTTGTTGTACTCGATCACTCCGTCACCCTCCTCACGACGAGCTTGTAGACGAGATCCGTATTTGGAACGTAGCCATGGAAGCCCTTCCCCTGTTGCTAGTCATCCGGAGGTGTTCCTCGCAGGTCTGCATGGTGAAGGCAGCACGGCTCGGGCCGGCGACGTAGCCCTCCTCGCCATGAGGCGATGGTCTGCGGAGCAGCTTGAGCAGGCGCTATGCTGCCACGATGGCGGGTGCGCCGATCGACCTCCCGCACGTGTTGCAGCGGTTCTCGCCGGCTGCGTTTTAGCACGGCGTACCGCTCGCACCGCGCGCACAACTTGATTTAGAATTCTTTTTACACAGAAAGTACCTGCAGCCTTCCCCTTGCATTCTCGTCACTATGATGGCGGAAGCGGGCGGAGTCTGCACGGACACAGTTAGGGCGGGAATTGCCCAATTGTAATACGCTCACTGGACAAGGAGCAGAGACAATGACCACTCTGGTCATCGGGGCAAGCGGCTTTTTGGGCGCTCACGTCTATCGGCGTCTCCTTGATGAGGGAGCGCAGGTGCATGGAACGTGTGGACGTCAGCATCGTTCAGGGCTCCAGGCGGTCGATCTCCTTGACACGGAGGCCATGGCCCGTTATCTGATCTCATTGCGACCGGATGTGGTCATCTGGTGCGCCAAGGCAAGCCACGCTCGCGAGAACGACGATGAACAGGCCCTGAATGAAACCGGACTTTGCAATGTGGCGCGCTCCGTACCTGATGCCACCCGGTTGATCTTCGTTTCCACGGATGGCGTGTTGCCCGGGACCGGAGGTCCGCATGGAGAAGAGGTGACGCCTTCTGCCTTTTCTTCTGACTCGTCCATCGCGCGTTACACCAATGGGAAACTGTGGGCGGAACAGTGGCTGCAAAGCGACTCGCCCCTCGCCCACACGACCACTATCGTCCGGACAGGCATGATCTACGGCCGGGCGGTCTCGGGCGAGTGGGACGCGCGCACGGCGGCGGTCCTGAAGGATTTTGCCGCCGGAGAAGCCTTTTCAAGAGCGGACAATCTCCTGCGTACGTTTGTGCATGTTGAAGAGTTGGCTTCCGCCCTCTGCGAACTGGCCTCGATCGACTGCATCCCCGGCATCCTGCATGCGGGGCCTGAAAATGGTGAAAGCCACTACACGTTTGCGAGGGCCATCGCCCGCGCATGGTCCCTGCCCATGCATCTGCTGCGTCCACATCAGATTCCACCGGAAGATGTCAGGGAACGCGAAGTTCGTCTCGACACTCGGTTGAATACCTCTGCGCTCCGCTCCAAGCTTGCGACCCGATTTCACTCCGTCGACGAGATGTTTGCACTTCTCGCCCGCGCCCTGAACGCACGCGGATAGCGGACTTCGGCCGCTACGTACGGCGGCCCAGCGGCAGTTGGTAGACTGGCTCGCCCCAGCGTAATGTATCTGTCGGCCGAAAGCCCGCCCCCAAGTAAAGTCGCCGCGCGCGGTGGTTTTCAGGGTGGACCACCAATAGCAGGGCTGCGCAGGCCGTGTGCTCTCGCTTGACCAGCTCGATCAGAAGCTCCAGCGCTCCTTTGCCGTAGCCGCGACGTTGGTAGCGCTGATCAATGAAGAAATGGAAGATCCAGCACTGGTCCGGCGCATCGGGCCAGTGGGCGAACTCGACAAACCCCACCATGTCGGTGCCCTGATATATGGCGTATGGGCTCCACGTCGCACCTCCGAGCCGGATGTAGGCCTTGGAGAGGGCAATGGCGACCACAGGTTCGTACTCGGCCACGAACTGCCGCTGGTCAGGGTGCACGCTAAGGCTCAGTGCCGCCTGCCAATTGTCTTGAGTCACCTGACGCAAGCAGAGATCCGTCATTTCTCTCGTAATACCTGGCTAATCCACCGTCTGTCCAATCGCACCAAGGGCTGTTTGACGTGATCCCAAGGCTCCGTTTAGGTTGCGTGCTAGCACTTCAGTTCGTCCTATATACGTCTGTCCCCTACCCATCCAGTTTTGCCTTGGTATCTGGTGCCGCCGGTTCGTGACGACCATCCCAGAACTCGGGCCCACAGCAGGTCACCGTGGGTGCAATCGAAGCAGCCAAAGCCATATTTGCCAGACAACTCCCGAGGACCTTATCTTGGGAGCTTTACGCGGCCTCGCCTGTCACTGGCCTTACTGGAACGTTGGCGCAATTGGGGGCTGCCGTCATCGGAATACCTCGAGGCCCTGTTTGCCATACTAGGGCAGTGGTGAAAGCATAATGAGCTTCGACGATATTGTTGGGCAAGGCAGGCGCCTCGACCATCTCCTCGCGGGAGCGCAAGAGACTTTCGACCTAGCGGCCATGCATGCTCTGCACTCATCGGAGGAATTGGACGATTTCGAGGTGCACCGACCGGATGGTTCCATCGTTCACGTGCTGTACTTGAATTCCTTGGCGGATTCGCAGCGCGTCAGCGCAGAGGTGGTCGCACCTCTTGCAACGTCGCGCGGGAACGCGGACGCCTTGTTGCCGATGTTCACCCCGGTCGGCTCGACCAGCGCGGCGGAGCAGCGGCTCCTGTCGGGGTCTGTCCTCCTGTTCGCGTCAGACGCCGTTCTTGCGGGCGACATGCCCAAGGCAACCA
>JAJYNV010000298.1 GCA_021786135.1 Bacillota bacterium | reverse complement strand
ATGCGCCACGACCTGTTCGGCCTCATCGCCATAGCGCGCCTCGATCTTGCGCGCGACGTGGAGCGGCACCTGGTACGGGCGCAAAGCGACGACCAGGCGTTCGAGACGCACCTGGGCTTTCGCGGTGCGGTTCGCCTCGACGATGCGCCGATGTCCGATGCCGGGCACCTCGGCGAGCCGCCGCGGCTCGCGTCGCATCACCTCGAGGCTCTCCTGGCCGAAATGGTCATAGATGCGCTGGGCGAGCTTCGGTCCGATGCCGGGAATGAGTCCTGATCCGAGATAGGCCACGATCCCTTCGGGGGTCACGGGCAGCAGGCGCTCGATCTCCTCGACCTCGAGCTGCGGTCCGTAGCTCGGATGCATCTTCGGCTTGCCCGTGGCCTTGACCCGTTCGCCCGTGGCCAGGGCCGGCAACGCTCCGACCAGGGTCACCTCGCCGTCCGCCGACTTGACACGAACCACGCTGAAGCCGCTCTGCTCGTCGCGATAGGTGGTGCGCAGCACCTCGCCCTGCACCTCCGGCCCGAGCGAGAACAGCCCCGTGCCGGCACGGGGCCTCGTATAACTGCGGTGCGGCTTGGCTTGGCGGGCTTCTGCCATGACTACCCCTTCCGCCCTAGCAGGATCGGTCCGCGCGGGTAGTCGGTGAGCACCTCTGGCGAACCGTTTCTGACCACGAACGAGTCCTCGACGCCGACCGCCCCGACTCCCGGGAACACGAACTTCGGCTCGATCGCCACGACCATGCCTGCCTCGAAGGTACCCTGTGCGTTCGGCGTCAGCACCGGAAGTTCATCGAGCTCGAGTCCGATGCCGTGGCCAAGGAAACGGACCCGATCCCGTCCATAACCCATGAAGTGTTCGCCGAGTCCTTCCGCCTCGGCATGGGCCACCGCCTGGCGAAAGAATTCGCTGATGGGGGCGCCTGCCCGCAAAGTCTCCTCCGCCTCCTGGAGGATGTCGACCGCGACGGCTGCGGCCCTGGCGAGGAGAGGCGGCAGCTCGCCCAGGCAGAACGTGCGCGTGCCGTCGGCGACATACCCGCGGCAGCCGACGCCGAAGTCGGCCAGGATCGGCATGCCAGGCTCGATGGCGACGTGCGCCGACCCCTGACCGATGGCCGCATGCGGGCCAAGCCCCCCCGTCGGGCCGTCAAAATGCGCAGGTACCGCACCGGGCGGGCCTGCCAGGGTGTGTGGGGCAAAGTATTCGAAGTTGAAGCCGCGCGTCCGCATGAGACCCTGACCGCCCAGATGACGGCCATGGGCATCGACCGCGATCGAAAGCAGGTGATCGTCGAGACCCGGTCGGATCTGGCGTGCGGTCTCGTCCATCATGCCCCGCCAGATCTTGGCCGCCAGGCGCATCTCACCAAGTTCGAAAGGGCTTTTCACCTGACGCACCTGACGCAGCGCCATTCCGCCGTCCACCAGCGCACGATCCGGAAAGAGCCGCGTCATCTGCTGCCAGAGCTGCATCGGCAGTACGTCCGCTTCGCAGCCGATCGGTCCTTCGGACGGGAATCCGGATTGCCTGAGGAGCTCCGGAAGATCCTTCGGCCGGTCGAGCGGCCTGACCTGCCAAGGGGTCTCTTCCTGGGCCCGATCCATGCCCTTGCGGCAGAAGAGCAAGGGGTCCAGGCCGGGCGCGACCGCCAGGAAGCCCTGCTGAACCGTACCGGAGAGATAGTACTTGTCCGTCGTCTGCTGCACGAGGGCAAAGGCGATGCCCTCGGCCGCCAAAACCTCTCCGTACCGCTGCGCGCGTCGCTTGAGGTCGTCGCGCAGTCCGTCTGCCATCTGGCTCATAGGGCCACCTCCGTTACGCGCTGATAGATCTCCCACAGTCCCCGGAGGGTCAGATCCTGGTCGATGCGCCGTACAGTCTCTGTATGAGGCGCGATCAACTCCGCAAGGCCGCCGGTCGCGACAACCTGGCCACCACCGAGTTCGCGCTGCATGCGGTGCACCAGCGCGTCGACCTGCCCGGCACAGCCCAGTACGATGCCGGACTGCAGACTTTCCTCTGTCGTGCGCCCAATGGCTCGTTCGGGCGCCTTGAGCTGCACGCGATGCAGAAGCGCGGCCCGCTGAAAGAGGGCGTCCGTGCTCACGGAGATGCCTGGCGCGATCGCGCCGCCCAGGTAGCGTCCTTGCCCATCGATCGCGTCGAAGGTGGTAGCCGTGCCGAAGTCCACGATGATGACGGGCGGCGCGATCGTGGCAAGCGCACCCACTGCGTTGACGATGCGGTCGGCGCCGATCTCCTCGGGATGCTCATACGCGATCTCGAGGCCGATGTCCGACCGCTGGTCCACCAGCAGTGCCCCTACGCCGAGGTATTCCCTGACCCCTTCGGTCACCGCGCTCGTGGCCTGCGGCACCACCGATGCCAGGATGGCCCCCGTGATATCGCCCGCGGCAACGCCGCGCTGGCTGAGCAGCTGCGCGATCAAGTACCCCCACTCGTCGCTGGTGGCATCACGCCGCGTCGCGATCCGCGCGCGCAGGCGCAGTCGGCCCTGCGCGAATACGCCGCACGTCAGGTTCGTGTTGCCAAGGTCGAGCGCCAGCAGCAAGTGGCAGTCCCCCTAAGGGCGCTGTGTGCGTGGCGCGTCTGCCGCGCCACGCATGTCCAGCCTCCAAACTGCCGCACACGCCGCAATTTTGCAAGATGCCCGAGGCACCGGATCAGTTCTCAGGCATGCTCCGCCGCCCTCCCGATGCCGGGCGCGAGGCGCGTCAGCGCGGGCGCGATCACCCACGCCACCACTACCTTGATGGCGTCGAAAGGCAGGAAGGGGACGGCGCCGGCCAGGAACGCGGCCCGCCAGCCCATGCCCTGACCGAAGTGCAGGCCGGTGATACCGCCCGCATAGATCACACAGAGCGCGAGCAGTGCAGGCAGGAGCCGGGCGAGCGGCGCCCTCCCCCGCCCGAGGCCGGCGATGGCCGCAGCCACGGGCCAACTCAGAAGATAGCCGCCGAGCGGTCCCATGATCACGCCCAGGCCGGCGCTGCCGGCTGCGAAGACCGGTACCCCCACGGCTCCCAGGAGGAGGTAGACCAGAATCGAGAGGGCCCCGAGACCAGGCCCCAGGACCAATCCGGCCAGCACCACGACCAGCACCTGCAAGGTGAAGGGCACGTCGGTCAAGGGCAAAGCAAAGCTGACGTAGGAGGCGACGGCCAGAAGCGCGGCGAAGGCTGCAGCATAAGCGACGCGTCGCGCTCGGCGCAGGTCCTCGGACATCGATATCCCCTTTCGTAAACCTTATGTGGGTTACTGGTTTACAATCAGGGTGTAAGCGCACCGTGTCAAGTCCGGATCCCTAACTGGGGGGTGCCGCCGTGTCCCGCTATATGCCCTTCTCTGCTCTGCCACCGGGAGCGCGTTTCGCCCTGGAAGGCGAAGTATGCGAGAAGCTCGAACGCGATCTGCGCGACGGGATGCTGCACTGCACGAATGCCCTCACCGCCGGTGGGCGCTACCTGCTGCTCGACGACGACGCTCCCGTGGAGCCTTTGGAGCCGTCGGGCTCCGCCTGAGCCAGACTGATCTCACCAGCGGCGTAGGCCCGACGCTGGCCAAGAGGACCCTCCAGCACGATGCGGCCGATCTCGTCGATATCGACGGCCAGTCCCTGCGACGCTCCCTGCACCCCGCGGATCTCCACGACTCGACCGAGGCTAACGCTCCGGTCGCGCCAGGCCGCGCGCAGCGTCTCCGGAGACCGCTCGAGTTCCTCCACCGCCGCCAGAACTTGCGGCACCAACCCCGCCAGCAGCTCCGCCCGGGTGCCCCGGTAGCCATAGGCCTCGCGGAGCGAGCTGGCCCGCGCAGCGATGTCCGCAGGGAAATCGTCCTGATGGACGTTGATGCCAATACCGGCGACCGCGTACCGCACGTCCTGCTCGTCCAGCGTCAGCTCGACCAGGATGCCTGCGAGCTTGCGGCCTTCGTGCAAAAGATCGTTCGGCCACTTGATGCCTGGGCTGCCGCCCGCCACCTCGGCGATCGCGCGCGCGGCCCCGACAGCCACCGCGAGCGGCAGCCATCCGGCCGCACCTGCCGACAGCCCCGGGCGCAGCACGATCGAGGCCAGGAGAGCCTCACCCGGAGGATCCTGCCAGCTCCTGCCACGGCGTCCGCGCCCCGCCGTCTGGTGGTTGGTGGCCACGGTGGCACCGGCCGGGGCACCGGCGCGGGCCCAATCGCCCGCGACCTGCATGGTCGAAGGGACCTCCGGCAAGAACCGCACGGGATAGTCATGGCGGCCCTGCCAGAGGGCCGCCATGACGTCGGGCAGCGGCGCCTCCGGCAGCGAGAGAAGGCGGTATCCCCGCCCCGTCACCGCCTCGATGCGGCAGCCGCTGGCCACGAGCGTGCCGATCTCCCTGCCGACCATCGCGCGTGATACGCCGAGGCGCCGTCCGATCGCGGCACCAGACACGAAGCCTCCCTCGCGCAGCATGGCGAGGATCAGTCCGCGGTCCGCCACCACCAGCACCTCCCCGTGACGCGTCGCACTTCCTGGTCGCGGGTCGCCGCGAGGTAAGGCGCAACCTGTCGGCCATCCGGCAACTGAATCTGGGGACGCACCTCGAGGAGCGGCTCCAGCACGAACCTGCGGCGCAGGAGCCCCGGGTGGGGCAGCGTGAGGCGCGGCCGCGCGAGCTCCAGCCGCCCGAAGAGCAGGAGATCGAGATCGAGCGTGCGCGGCGGCTTCCCTGGGGCGCGCACGCGCCCCAGGGCGGCCTCGGTCTCGAGCAGGCGCGCTAGAAGCTCGCCTGGCGCCATCCGGTCCGGCACCAGCAGGATCGCGACGGCGTTCAGGTAGTTCGGCTGTGCGATCTCAGTCTCGACTGGTCTGCTCTCGTAGAGGGAAGACGCCGCAAGGACGGGCAGTCCCAGAGACCAGAGGCCCCGTCGCAGCGTTGCCTCCCGGGCGCCAAGATTGGCGCCGAGACCGATCGCGGCTTCAGTCATCCCGGCCGATCTCCACCTCCGCCTCGACGCCGTCCGCCGGCCCACCGAGCGGCGCATGCGGCTTGCGCACGTGTACGCGCACCCGATCAGCCTGGGGGAACTGTTCCAAAAGGGCCTGCGCCGTCCGCTCGACCAGGGTTTCCAGCAGTCTCAGGCTGGGCCCTTCAAAGATGGACCGCGCCGTGCGATAGACATAGCGGTAGTC
>JAJYNV010000405.1 GCA_021786135.1 Bacillota bacterium | reverse complement strand
CCGCGAGGCGCGACGCCTCGATCGGCCCGTGCAGAAGAACCGGCGCCTGCCGTTCGATCCTCTCCATCGGAAGTTTGCGCATCAGCGCCTCCGCCAGCATATCGGCAGGGCGCATCTCGCGTGCCAGATCGTGGACGATGCCAGCCAGGCGCGCCCGCTCGGGCTCCTCGTCGTAGTAGGCGGCAAGTTCGGCGGCCGTCTCGGCGACGCCGAGGCTATGGGCGACACGGGCGGGTGTCAAGGTGTTTTGCATCTTGTCGAGCCAGTCGATCTCCGCCAATCCCTGCTCTCCCCCTTGCTCAGCCTGTCCTGTCTAGAGCCACATCTCGGTGAGGCCGCCGTGACCGTGGCCGCCAGCGGTCGTGGAACGGGTGTAGAGGCTGCTCTTGAGGATGTACTGTTCCACCGTCTCGGGCACCAGGTACTTGATCGGTTCGCCGGACGCCACGCGTCGCCGGATGTCGCTCGAAGAGATGGCCAGGGCGGGTACCTCGATCGTGTGCACGCGCGCCGCCGAGACCTGGGGAATGGCCTGCCTCAGCCGCTGGAAGTCCGCGGGCGGGTAGCCCGGGCGCGTCGCGGCGATCAGCTCGCACTGTGTCAGGATCTCCTGCGGCCGGTTCCATGTCATCAACTCCATGACGGCGTCGGCGCCCGTAATGAAGTAGATGAGGGCGTCCGGGCCCAGGGCGTCGCGCAGCTCCTCGATCGTGTCGACCGTGTACGAAGGCCCCACGCGGTCGATCTCGGTGCGCGAGACGCGGAAATAGGGGTTCGTCGATGTGGCGAGCACGGTCATGAGATAGCGGTACTCCGCCGCGGTGACCACGCGGTCGTGCTTGTGCGGTGGATTGCCGGAGGGGATGAAGATGACCTGCTCAAGCCCGAAAGCCGCACGCGAAGCCTCGGCCGTCACGAGGTGGCCGAAGTGGATCGGGTCGAACGTGCCGCCCATGATGCCGATGGCCCTGCGTCCCTTCGCGCGCAAGGATGCAGGTATCTTCTCTCGCGCTACTCGTCATCACCCTCGATGAACTCGAATTCATGCTCGCGGATGCGCACGCTCTGTCCGGTCTGCGCGCCGGCCCGCTTGAGGGCGGCCTCGACTCCCTTGCGCCGCAGGTACCGCTGCAGGCTGCGGACGGCCCGCTCGCTGTCGAGGTCCGTCATCGCGACGCGCCGCTCCACCGTGACCCCCTCGACCCGGAAGCCGTCGCCTTCGAGCATGACGCGGAACGCCGTCGGATCCTGGCGCTCCTTCGTCTCCGCAGGCAGCGCCTCCTGCTGCGGCGCCAAAGCCGCGAGGCGCCAGACGGCAGCCGTGAGGTCTCCGAGGCCAAGGCCGCTGGCCGCCGAGATGGCGTAGACCTCGGTCCCCTCGCCCTCAAGTCTCAGACGCAGTCCCGGTTCTGCCTCTCGCGCCTCCGGCAGGTCGAGCTTGTTGAGCGCCACGACGAATGGACGCTGGGCAAGCTCCGGATCGTAGAGGCGCACCTCTTCGCGCACGGCGGAAAAGCCTGCGAAGGCATCCTCGTCGCTCGCGTCGAGCACGTGCAGGAATGCCCTGCAGCGGCTCGCATGGCGGAGGAAGAGGTCGCCCAGTCCCTTGCCTTCGTGCGCCCACTCGATCAGCCCAGGCAGGTCCGCGAGCACGAGACCCTTGCCTTCACGCTCGAGAATGCCAAGCTCGGGCTGGATCGTGGTGAAGGGATAGTTCCCCACCTTGGGACGCGCGTTGGTCAGGCGCGAGAGAAGAGTCGACTTGCCGGCGTTGGGCAGACCCAGGAGACCGATGTCGGCGACG
This sequence comes from Bacillota bacterium, assembly GCA_021786135.1. Lineage (GTDB taxonomy): Bacteria > Bacillota > Sulfobacillia > JAJZYS01 > JAJYTV01 > JAJZQO01. The sequence continues at coordinate 3,402 of JAJYNV010000405.1, read as the reverse complement.
AGACGCAGCTCAAGCACGAACCAGCCTTCCTCGCCGGGCTCCCCGCGCTCCGCCACCCGCGGCGCGCGGTCGCGCGACGTCGCGAAGCGGGCGTTGCCGCGGCCGCCCCGTCCACCACGCGCGGCGATCACCGTCTCGCCCGGTGTCCGGAGGTCGCGCACCACGCTGCCATCCTCTCGACGCACCACCGTGCCAGGCGGCACCTCGAGGACGATGTCCTCGCCGTCCCGGCCGTGCCGGTTGGCAGCCGCACCGGCGCCGCCACCTTCCGCCTTGTAGTGGTGGCGCCCGCGATACGCGCTGAGAGTCGTCTCGCCCTCAGCGACGCGTACGATCACCTCGCCACCGCGCCCGCCGTCACCGCCGTCGGGACCGCCACGCGGCACGTACTTCTCACGCCGGAACGAGAGGGCACCGTTGCCCCCGTCCCCCGCCTTGAGATAAACGCGCACCTCATCAACGAACATCGAGCTCCTCCTCCGGCCAGGAAACCGCCACATCGCCTACCAGGCAAGCGATGGCGAGCACGCCCTTCCGCCGATCGGAGAGGGCCTGCGACAACTGCGGCAAAAGCCGCTCAAGCGTCGCGGGTCCTACGTCGGCGGGCTCCCCACGCCAGGCGAGCTGCTGCCCTGTCTCTTCGGCGTCGGCCAGGAGCTGCCACAGCGTGTACTGCTCGTCTTCGCTACCTGCGCGGCCGAGGGCCGACAGCAGAGCCTCCTCGCGCACGATGCGCTCGAGCACCTGCTGCGTCTTCCGGCCCTCTCCTAGCTGTGCCCAGCCGGCGGCCACCTGCAGCGCATTGGCGGCGCGGTGTCGCGCCGCACGTACCGCGCGCAGGGCCGCACGTTGCGGGTCTTGCTGCTTTTGATAGGTCACGGCGGTCAGCACCCCCCTAGCGCGGGCACCGACCGCCGTTCGAATGACCGCATGATCTTTTGCCTAGAGCGGCTGCACCGAGACCTCGGAGCGGTCGCCACGCATCGCGAACGCGACTACTCCGTCCGTGAGCGCATAGAGGGTGTGGTCGCGACCGACGCCGACGTTCTCGCCAGGACGCACGCGCGTGCCGCGCTGGCGGACGATGATCGTGCCGGCGCGCACGTTCTGGCCACCGAAGGCCTTGACGCCGAGGCGCTTGGGCTGCGAGTCGCGTCCGTTGCGGGACGAGCCGCCGCCCTTCTTGTGCGCGAAGAGCTGCAGGTTCATGGATTCTCCTCCTCCTTGACGCTGAGGGCAATCGCCCCCGGATAGCTCGCTGCAATATCCTGAAGTCCCAAGAGGCACGTCTCGAGGATCACCTGGCCCGGATCGCCGCTCTCGCCCTGCCACAGCACATCGCCATCGCGCACCTTGGCCTGGGGAGCGTCGCGATCCAGCCGCCCGAGTCCCAGCGCCGCCGTCTGCACGATGGCCGACACCGCCGCACAGACGAGATCCTGCCCATAGGGCGCCGTGCCGGCATGACCGTGCACGTGCAGGCGGACGATGCGCCCGCCCCGGCGCCGGACCTCAGCCCGGATCACCCCTCGATCGCTTCGACCCGCACCTCAGCGTACGGCTGACGGTGGCCATAACGCCGGCGGTAGTTGACCTTGGGCTTGTACTTGAACACGAGAATCTTGCGTGCCTTGCCATGTTCCGCGACCTTGCCGCGAACCTTGGCGCCCTGCACGAACGGGCTCCCCACCGCGACCGTGCCGTCGTCGCGCACCAGGAGAAGCACCTCTTCGAACACGATCTCCTCGCCCGGCGTTCCGATCTTCTCGACGCGGACGACTTCGCCCGGCGCCATGCGGTACTGCTTGCCGCCGGTCTCCACCACTGCGTACATCCTCTGCCTCCTGACACGCCGCTGCCGGTGCGCTCAGCGCGACTTTTGGACCGGCTGCGAGCGGTATACAAACATAAGTATTCTACCGGCAATCATGCAGCCCGTCAACGCGGCTCCCCGGCCGGCTCCTTGGCGCCGCGCCGGCTCTGGCGCTGGCCGACGAGCTTGGCGCGGGCGAAGGTGCGGAACGCACCCGTGACGTGCACCTTGACCTTTTCGCCCACGAGGCGGCCGCCGCCTTGCACGTCGATCACGTAGCCCTCGACGCGCGCGATGCCGTCCTCGGGATTGCTCTGGTGCGGCTCCTCGATCCGGATCTCGATCTCCTCGCCCGGCTGCACCGGACGCGCGAGCCGCTCGATGTCCTCCCGAGACCCCACCGCCTTCACGCGCATCGTCTCGATGCGCAGATCCTCGGCGCCGCGCACATGCACCGTGCGGCCGATCTCCTTCTCGAACTCCCTCAGATGCGCGCCGCCGGTGCCGATCAGGAGCGCCGCGACAGTCGGGTTCACCTCGACCAGCACGGCTTCCTGGTTCTCCTTGCGCAGGAGGTTGCGCACCTCCCGCCGCACCTTCTGCGCCATGGTCTCCTCCGATAGCACCCGGCCGCGCCCCTCGCAGTCCGGGCAGGTCCGGAGCAGCATGCCCTCGAGCCCATGTCCGACCTTCTTGCGCGTCATCTCGACGAGCCCGAGCTGGGTCAGTCCGAGCACATGCACCTTCGTACGGTCCCGGCGCACCATCTCCTCGAGCGTCGAGAGCACCTTCTGCCGGTCGTCGTGCCGGTCCATGTCGATGAAGTCGACGATGATGATGCCTGCGAGATCCCTCAGCCGTATCTGGCGGGCGATCTCCTCCGCCGCCTCGAGATTCGTACGGACGACGGTCTCCTGGAGGTTTCGGTTGCCGACGAACTTGCCCGTGTTGACATCGATCACCGTGAGCGCCTCGGTCTGGTCGATGACGAGGTAGCCGCCGCAATGGAGCCAGACCTTGCGCCGGATCGCGTTCTCGATCTCGGGTTCGAGGTTGAAGGCGTCGAAGAGGCTGGCCTGGCCGGCGGGCCAGAGCCGGATGTGCTTTCTGAGCGCTGGCGACATCGTGTCGGCCAGCTCGACCACGCGGTCGTACTCCTCCTTGTCGTCGATCCAGACATGCTGCACCTCGTCGGTGAGCATGTCCCGGACGATACGGAAGGTGAGGCCGAGGTCCTTGTGCAGCAGGGCCGGCGCAGTCATCACCTGCGCGCGACGCTGGATGCGCTGCCAGAGGCGCGTGAGGAAGTCCATGTCCTGCTGGAGTTCCTGCTCGGGCCTGCCCTCGGCGACGGTGCGCACGATCACACCGGCGCCCTCGGGCTTCGCGGCCTCGGCCCAGGCCTTGAGGCGAGTGCGCTCCTTGTCGTCCGAGATGCGCCGCGAAACGCCGATGAAGTCGTTGGTCGGCGTCAGCACGACGTAACGGCCAGGCAGGCTGATGTTGCCCGTGACACGGGCTCCCTTGGTGCCGATCGCCTCCTTGACGACCTGCACCATGATCTCCTGCTTCGGTCGCACGACGTCATC
>JAJYNV010000174.1 GCA_021786135.1 Bacillota bacterium | reverse complement strand
CGGCCGGCCGTGACTGGGCGCCTCGCTCAGCCGCACGCTACGCGGGATAACCGTCTGATATACCTTCTCGCGATAGTAGCGCTTGACCTCGTCCGCAACCTGAATCGAGAGATTCGTCCTGCCGTCGAACATTGTCAGCACAATGCCTTCGATCCGCAGGGCGGGATTAAGGCCCCCCTGCACCAGCTGCACAGTGCGCAGGAGCTGCGTCAGTCCCTCCATCGCGTAGTACTCGCACTGAAGAGGGATGAGTACTGCGTCCGCAGCTGTCAGCGCATTAAGCGTCATCAAGCCTAGCGACGGGGGGCAGTCGACCAGAACATAATCATAGCGCGGCCGCATCGGCTCGAGCGCCTGACGCAGCCTGTACTCCCGCTGCTCCGCCATGACAAGTTCCACCTCGGCGCCTGCCAAATCGACAGATCCCGGCACGATGTGCAGTCCCTCGACCAGGGTCGGCTGCACGGCGTCCCTCATCGGCGCGCTCTCAACGATCACTTCGTACATGCTCTCGGCGTCCTCTGCCTTGCGGATGCCGAGACCCGTCGTTGCATTGCCCTGTGGATCGATATCGCAAAGCAGGACCCGCTGGCCGAGCTCCGCCAGACAAGCCCCCAAATTGATCGCCGTCGTCGTCTTGCCGACGCCGCCCTTCTGATTCGCGATCGCCACGACCCGTCCCATGGCCGTCCTCCTCAGCGCCGCGGTATGCGCACCCGCAGCTCAAGCGCGTCCTCGGTCGCTTCCTCCGCCATTTCCACCGCCACTCCCGCTGCCCTGAGCCTCTCTACGCTCTCGCGCAGCGCGTTCACGACGATGCGCACATCCCTGACGTACCGCCGGGGCATTTCCCGGGAAATACTCCGCACGCGCGCCTCGACCTCGCTCGCCGTCCAACCTTCCGCCACCGCCTGTCGCGCCAGCTCTATGCGCGTCACACCCGCCACACGGAGAAGTGCCCGCAGGTGCCGCTCACCGAGCCCGCCCGCGCTTGCAAGCTCCCGGATTTCCTCGCCGAGCCGCAGAAGGCGCAGCTTGTTGGCAATCGACGCCTGGCTGCGGCCAATACGCCTGCCGAGCTCCGTCTGCGAGAGCCCGAATTCCTCCATGACGCGCCGGTATCCCTCAGCCTCCTCGAAGACGCCGAGGTCACTGCGCTGAAGGTTCTCGACGAGCCCGCGCACGGCGCTCTCGACTGGAGTAGCCTCCTCCACGAGCGCCGGGATGCTGGTAAGACCGGCTACCTGAGCAGCGCGCAGGCGCCGCTCGCCTGCGATCAGTTCCAGTCCACCCGCGCAGCGCCGGACCACGATCGGCTGCAACATCCCGTGCTGGCGCAAAGACTGCGCGAGCCTATCGAGCGCTCGCGCATCAAAATCCTTCCGCGCCTGATGCGGGCTCCGCCTCACATCCTGCGGAGCCACCGCGATCAGCTCAGGCGGCACAGACAAACCTCCCAATGACTTGGGCTATTCGCTTTTCTGCCCGCCTTCCCTTTCCACTGCGCCCTTCTGCGACGGGAACTCGCGCCTCAGTCGCGCGAACGACACCGGCCGGGCGGCCGGCGTTGGCCGCACCTTGCGATAGAGGAGGACCATGCGCTCGATGTCAGGAGGCAAGCGGTAGCTGCGCCGCTCCGCCTGACCGAATCCCATGCGCGCCGCAACCGGCCCGGCCGCGTCTGCTTCCGCTGCTGTCCTGTCCGGTTCGCCCTTCAAGAGGCCCAAAGCCCCACCCGGCCGAACGAGTCCGCCGCACACCTCGACGGCGACAGGCGCGCCTGCGAGGGCTCGGGCAGTTACAAGCGCGAAGCGGTCCCTCAGTTCGCCGCGCGCCTCATCCTCGGCGCGTCCCCAACGCACCGTCACATCAAGGCGAAGGGCGGCTGCTGCCGCCTCCAGGAACTCACCCTTGCGCCGTTCGGCCTCGATCAGCACGGCCCGCCGCACATAGCCAGCCGCAAGCCACACCAGCGCCGGCAGTCCGCCGCCGCTGCCGACGTCAAGAACCTCCTCGCCCTCTATCCCGAGTGCCTGCCACGCGAGCAGGCTGTCCAGGATCCCTTCCCGGAGAAAAAGTTCAGGCGAACGCAATGCAGTGAGGTTCTGCTTCGCGTTCGCCTCCAAGACCAGTGCCTGATAGGCCAGCAGCCGATCCAATCCCTCGCTGCCGACGACAATCCCTGCTGCCTCTAGCAGGGAAGAGAGGTGATCCTTCACCTCTTCTGCACGACCACCTGTCGGTGCGGGTCTTCACCGCGGCTCTGGCTCTGCAGGTCGGGGTACTCCTGAATAACGCTGTGAATAATGCGGCGTTCGCTAGCGGGCATAACCTCGAGTACCGACTCCTGGCCGCTTTCACGCACCCGCAGGGCCACCTCGCGCGCCATCTTCTCGAGGGCCTGGCGCCGCTGCGCGCGGTAGCCGCCCACATCGAGCACGATGCGCTCGCCGCCCTTCTTGCCGACCGCAGCAGCAACCAGGTACTGCAGCGCGTCCAAGGCCTCGCCGCGCCTGCGCACGAACCACCCGAGGTCCCCGTCCACCGCGACCAGCACATGATCCTCGTCGCGGCTTACGGTCGGAACCACGGCGGCGCCGAGTTCCTTGAAGAACGCTTGCACCAGTTCGGCCGCGCGTTCCCCCACAGACTCCCTGCGGCGGGCGTGAACACGCCACGGGCGCGCAAAGAAGCCGAGCATGCCGGCCTTGCCCTCCTGCAGGACCGTAAACTCGATGTCCTCCATGAGAGCGCCCAGGCGTCCCTCGGCCCGAATCTTGGCTTCCTCGAGGGTTTGTCCCTCGACTTCGATCTCTTCCAGTTCGTCCATGCTACTTTTGCACCTTCGCTGGCGACGCTTGCGGTCTGCCCACACCACTCAGGTAACTCTGCCCCACGGTGAAGAGCGTGGCGACAGCCCAGTAGAGCGAGAGTCCGCTGGCGTATCGCATGCTGATGAAGAACAGAAGCGCCGGCATCATGATATACGTGATCATCTGCTGCGAGCGGTCGGTTCCCGCCCTCGGCATCGTGACAAAGCTCTGCCACAGCGTTGTGCCCGCCACGATGATCGGCAGGATGAAGTAGGGATCCGGCAACGACAGGCTCGGCAGCCAGAGGAACGCCCGCGACCCGATGTACGGGAAGTGCTCGAGCCCCGCGAACAGAGCGTAGAGGATCGGCAACTGCACGATCATCGGGATGCAGCCTGCGAGAGGGTTCGTGCCGACCCGCTTGTAGAGCTCCATCATCTCCTGGTTGAGACGCTGGGGATCCTTCTTGTACTTGTCCTGCAGGCGCTTCATCTCGGGCTGCAGTTCCTGCATCTTGCGCATGTAGCGCAGCTGCCCGTGGTAGAGCGGCATGATGACCACGCGCACCACGATCGTCAGCAGGATGATCGCCAGACCGTAACTGTGGGTGAGGTGATAGAAGAACTGCATCACCCACTGCATCCCTTGCACCAGGGCGTTGAACACCGCCAAGACTGTATCTCCTTCCGCCTGCTAAGGGACAGGGTCCCATCCGCCAGGATGGAACGGGTGACAACGCAGCAGTCTCTTGATGGCCATCAGGCCGCCTTTGCGTGCCCCGTAGCGCTCAATGGCGGTGAGGGCGTACTGTGAGCAGGTCGGTGTGTAACGGCAATGTGGCCCCGACAAGGGCGAGATGAACCGCCGGTAGAACCGGATGAGCGCAGTCAGGACGACTACGGCGCCGCCGCGTGACGGCTCGCCTCCGCCTTGCGCAGAAGGTCGCGCAGAGCCGAGCAAAGGTCCTCGAAGGACGCCTCGCTCGTTTCCGGCCTGGCCAGCAGCACCAGATCGCATCCGCGCAAAAACTCCTTCCGTTCCCTGCGGTACGCCTCCCGCATCCTGCGACGCAGCCGGTTGCGCTGCACCGCGCCGCCGAGCTTTTTGCCCGCGGCGAAAGCACAACGCCGCCGACCATCCTCCGCCTCGCGGACGAAGAGGACGAGGCGGCGGTTCGCGAAGCGTGCTCCGCGAGCGAAGACCGACTGCACGGCAGCCGGGCGGCGCAGCCTCTCCTCCGGAATCACGCTAGGCGGAGAGACGCTTGCGCCCCTTGAGCCGGCGCGCGCGCAGTACGTTGCGCCCGGTCTTCGTCTTCATGCGCAGGCGGAAGCCGTGCACCTTGGAGCGACGGCGCCGGTTCGGCTGGAAAGTCCTCTTCACCCTGTCCACCTCCGGGAGCAAAAGCACTAGGATTATAGTGGTCCTACTAGCTTGACGTCAAGGCCGGGCACGATTTCCACTTCTTGCCCCAGGGCGGTTGTTTTGCTATCATCGGAAGGCCACCCTCGAGACTGCAACGGGCGGCCATTTTCATTATCCACAGCCTGTGGACAACGCTGTTGATAAGGTGTGGGTTTCTTATGAAGGCTGTGAATCGATCCCGAATGCCCGCCGCATCCGAGATTCTGCCGCTCCTGGCCGATGCGGAGCTGCCCGCTTCCTCTGCATACAATTATAACCCGCACCCAAGTCTGTCAGACGAGGAGGATCCCGCAAGGATGGAAGACCGCGCTGAGGTCATCTGGTCCAAGGCGCGGGCTCTTTTGCAGCGCATGCTACCCAGACCAAGCTATGAGACTTGGATCCACCCTATGCGCCCCGTCAGCTTCGAGAACGGGGTGCTCTCGCTGGCGGTGCCTTCCGAATCCAGCCTAGCCGCGCTCGACGACCAGTTGCGCGGCCAGATCCAGCAAGCGGCAAGCAATGCAGCCGACGAGCCCTGCGACGTGCGCCTCAAGGTCCTGGCGGGGGATCAGCGCGCGGCGCCAACGCCGCCCCCGCTCGAACAGGCTCAACCAGCCCAGACGAACGGCGGCGCACGTGTCACGATGCACCCGCGCTTCACATTCGACAGCTACGTTGTCGGCAACTCGAACCGCCTGGCCCACGCCGCCTCGCTCGCGGTTGCCGAGATGCCTGGCCGCGCTTACAACCCGCTCTTCATCTATGGCGGCGTGGGCCTTGGCAAGACACACCTCATGCAGGCGATCGGGAACCTCGCGCTCCAGCGGCGGCCATCCCTCAAGGTGCTCTATGTCCCGGCCGAGACCTTCACCAACGACATGATCAACTCGGTCATGGATGGCAAAGGGTACGAGTTCCGCAATCGTTACCGGTCCATCGACCTGATGCTGATCGACGACATCCAGTTCATCTCGGGCAAGGTCGGAACG
>JAJYNV010000206.1 GCA_021786135.1 Bacillota bacterium | reverse complement strand
GTACGGAGGTGTCCATCTTGCGCGCACCAGGTATCTTCTCCGTCATTTTGGGAATCATCGCCGTCTCCGCGGCCGGCTGCGGCCGACCTTCGGCCAAGCCCGCCGCAGTGCCTCACGAAGTGTCGGTCGCCTATGCCGGCTCCCTCGACTACATGAACGACCAGGTCCTCGGGCCGGCTTTCACCAAAGCCTCCGGTATCGCCTACCAGGGGCGTGGCGGCGGTTCGTGGGCGCTGGCACACGAACTGCAGGGCGGGGTAATCCAGGCGGACGTCTTCGAGAGCGTCGGCACCGGACCCATTGCGAGCCTCGGCCACAAGAAGGCCTCCTGGGCCATCGGCTTCGCCGCGAGTCCGCTGGTTGTGGCCTATAACCCGAAGAGTCGCTACGCACCTCAGTTTGAGGCCATTGCCGAGGGAAAGGCGCCACTGCGCAACCTCTTCACGCTACTCGCCACTCCCGGGCTGCACCTGGGTCGCACGAACCCCGCCACCGATCCGCAGGGGCAGACGTTCTACCTCATGGTGCAACTGGCCCAGAAGCTCTATAACCTGCCTGCGGGGACAGCTCAGCGCATCCTGGGCGCATGGAACAATCCGCAAGAGGTGTATTCAGAAGAGGGTCTGCCGACACAACTCCAAGCAGGCGGCCTCGACGCCGCCTCGGCGTTCCTGCCCCAGGCGCGCCAGCTTCACCTCAGCTACATCGTGCTGCCGCCTGAGCTAGACTTCGCGAATCCGGAGGACCTGCATCTCTACCAAACGGTCGCGATGACGATTCCCCAGGTGGGTACCGTGCGAGGCCAGCTCTCGACCCTCGACCTGACCGTTCTCAAGGGCAAGAACAGTGCAGCGGGAGAAGCCTTCGCCCGCTTCATCCTGGCGAAGGCGCAACGCCGTCTTTGGCAGAGCCAGGGCTATGAACTCATCCCGCCGGTCTTCTGGGGCCAGAAGGCGGCCATTCCCGAGGGCTTGCCGAGGTAGGCCCCGCCCCCTGACAGATCTGCGGGCTAGCGCAGCTTGACCGCCGTGCCGTAGGCGACGACCTCGGTCATCGTCTGGCCGATCTCCGAAGAGTCGAAGCGCATCGCGATCACTGCGTCGCCGCCGATCTTGCCCGCGTTCTCCAGCATGCGGTCCACCGCCTGGCGGCGCGTATCCTCGAGCAGCCGCGTGTACTCGTGGATCTCGCCGCCGCCCAGACTGCGCAGGCTGGCCAGGATGTTGCCGCCGAGGCCCTGGCTGCGCACGACAACGCCGAACACCGTGCCGAGCGTCTCCTCGACTTCACGCCCTGCCACCTCAAACGCCGTCGTCACGATCATCGCCATCTTCAGAACCTCCGATCGGAATTGTGCTCGGTATGCCGCCGCGCTGGGGGATCGGCCGTGCGCCCTAGCTGGATAGCCGGCCTCTCGTTGCCAGGGTCGCAGGCGATCAGGTGCCGCCTGCCGGCCGCATGACCGCGTCGTCATGCCCGCCCCCGCCAGCAGAGTCGCGACGTCTCCACGGTTGGCGATACCGCATGCGCATTCTGCATCCGCGTGACCGACTCCTCGTGCGCGCGCCACTTGTGCCGTTCGTCTTTTCGCCGCGTGCCGAGTCCATGCGCCTAGACACTGGTTCCTGGTCTCGTCAAACGCCGGGGCTCCGTGATCAGCCGGTCGGCGCGTTCAAACGTGGCATAGGCAATCGCCCAGCGCCAGAGCACCACCATACGGTTGTCAAAGCCGATCAGGTAGAGGATGTGCACGAAGAGCCATGCGAGCCACGCGGTGAATCCCGTCAACCGCAGGCCACGTATATCCGCAACGGCAGCGCTGCGCCCGATGGTTGCGAGGGCACCACGATCGTGATAGTGAAACGGCTGGGTCGTCTGGCCACCGAGGCGGCGGACGATGTTGCGTGCCGCGAGTCGCCCTTCCTGCATGGCCACCGGGGCCAGACTCGGCAGGGTATGCCCGTCCGCGCCGCGCACCAGTGCGAGATCGCCCACGACGAACACTTCGGGATGACCCGGCAGCGACAGGTCGGACAGAACTTCGACGCGGCCGGCGCAGTCTGTCGGTGCCCCTAGCCCCTGCCCAAGCGGCGAGGCCGCAACGCCGGCTGCCCAGATCACAGTGCGACTCGGAATCCATGCGTCGCCCAGGCGCACCCCGTCGGCCGACACGTCCGACACCGGTGTACCGATGTGCACCTCTACGCCCATCTTCTCCAGCGTTGCCCTGGCATAGCGGCTGAGATCCGGAGGCAATGTCGGCAGGAGCCGCGGTCCCGCTTCGATCAGGATGACGCGCGACGACGCCGGATCGATACGTCGAAAATCCCGACGCAAGGTGCGTCGCGCGATTTCGGCGACAGCCCCTGCCAGTTCGACGCCTGTAGGGCCGCCGCCGATGACGGTGAAGTTCAGCAGGCCGCCAAGTCCCTCTGGATCGTCGAGCCGCTCGGCTTCCTCGTAGGCGAGGTAGATGCGCCGTCGGATGTCGAGGGCCTCCTCGAGCGTCTTGAGCCCAGGAGCCGCAGACTGCCACGCCTCATGACCGAAGTAGTTGTGGCGGGCGCCGCTGGCAACGACGAGGTAGTCGTACGGGATGCGCCCCGTCGCATGGACGACCTCTCGTCGGTCAAGGTCGACCGCCTCGATATCCTGCAGCAAGACCTCGGCATTGCCTTGCCCGCGCAGGATGCGCCGGATGGGGACCGCGATCTCCCCCGGAGCGAGTCCGCCCGTCGCCACCTGGTACAGCAATGGCTGGAACAGATGATAGTTGTCGCGATCACACACCGTGACCTTGACGGTCGAGTCACGCAGTTGCTTGGCCGCTTCAAGGCCACCGAAGCCTCCACCGATCACCACGACGCGAACGCTCTGCTCAGACATGCGAATCCGCCTCCCCAGGCATGGAAAACGCCCCGGGCTTCCCGCCCGGGGCGCTCTCATACGGGGAGTCTACTTGTGCATCTTGCGCACGAGTCCGCCGAGCGGATCCCAGTAGACGTCCGCGACGCGCTCCTTGAGCGGGATGATGCCGTTGTCGGTGATGTCGATCCCCTGCGGGCAGACAACGGTGCAGCACTTCGTGATGTTGCACATGCCGACGCCCCCCGCGCCCTTCAACAGTTCCATCCGGTCACCGGTGTCGAGCGGGTGCATCTCGAGCTCGGCGATGCGGATCATGAGGCGCGGGCCCCAATAGCGGTCCTTGGCGTCGTGGTCGCGCAGAACATGGCAGATGTTCTGGCAGAGGAAGCACTCGATGCAGTTGCGGAACTCCTGGATACGGTCGACGTCCCGCTGCTGCAACGTGAACGGCGCCTTGATCGCAGGCTGGAAGGCAGGTACCTGCCTGAGCTTTTCATAGTTCCACGAGACGTCCGTGACAAGGTCCTTGATCACAGGGAAGCTGTGCATCGGCCGGATGTGGATGACCTCGCCGATGTAGTCGTCCACGCGCGTCTTGCACAGGAGCTTGGGTGAACCGTTGATCTCTGCGCTGCACGAGCCGCAGTGCGCGGCCTTGCAGTTCCAGCGCACGGCGAGATCCGGTGCGTCGTGGGCCTGGATGAAGTGCAGCGCGTCGAGCACGACCATGCCGGTCTCTGTCGGTACCTTGTACTCGACTTCCTTGCCGCCGCTCTTGTCTCCGCGGTATACGCTGAGCGTGATCTCCTCAGGCATGGCCGACTACTCCTTCCTGGCCGAATTCGCAAGGCCGGGAGCGACGCCGAGGCGGAAGAGCCCAGCGAGTTCATCCGGCATCTGCGGCACCGGCTCCTGGCGCACCTCGATGCCATGGTCGGTGAGGCGCTGCACGTAGTTGACCTTGCCCTGCTCCTCGAGCTCGTCGGGGAAGTCCGTACGCCACTGGGCGCCGCGGCTCTCCGTGCGCTCGATGGCTCCGCGCAGGATCGCCTCGCCGAGGAGGGCCATGTTCTGCACGTCGAAGACACCGTGCCAGCCAGGGTTGAACTGACGCGAACCCTTGGCGCCGAGGTGCTCGGTACGTGCGCGCAACTCCTGCATCTTCGCGAGCCCCGCCTCGAGGTTGGGGCCGTTGCGCTCGATGCCCGCGTGGTTTGCCATGATGTCCTGCAGCTCTTCGTGCAGCTTGTACGGGTTCTCCCCGTCGGTGCGGGAGAACGGTGCCAGGACGCGCTCCACTTCGGCGTCAACCTCGGCGCCGTCGATCTTGGGCGTCCCGCTGTTCTTGGCGTACTCAAGAGCCCCCGCGCCAGCGCGGCGGCCAAAGACGAGGATGTCGGAGAGCGAGTTGCCGCCGAGGCGGTTCGCCCCGTGCAGTCCAGCGGCGCATTCGCCGGCCGCGAAGAGCCCTGGCACGGTGGTCGCGCCGGTATACGGATCGACACGCACGCCACCCATGGTGTAGTGGATGGTCGGCGCCACTTCGAAGCGGGACTTCGTGATGTCGATGTCCGCGAGTGACAGGAGCTGCTCGTACATGCCCGGCAACTTGCGCTTGATGAACGCTGCGCCCTTGTGCGTGATGTCGAGCCACGCGCCGCCGTGCGGCGTACCGCGACCCGCCTGGACTTCCTTGTAGATCGAGCGGGCAACGACGTCGCGTGAGGAGAGTTCCTTGCGCGCGGGGTCATACTTCTCCATGAAGCGCTCGCCCTCGGAGTTGAAGAGGAGTCCGCCCTCGCCGCGCACGCCCTCCGTGACCAGAATGCCGCGTGCCCCCGGCGGCCACGTCATGCCGGTCGGGTGGAACTGGACCATCTCCATGTCGGCCAGATCGGCTCCCGCGCGGAACGCGAGCGCCGCGCCGTCGCCGGTGCTCTCCCACGAGTTCGACGTCACCTTGTACGCCTTGCCCCAGCCGCCTGTGGCGATCACGACCGCCTTGGCGGTGAAGACGGCGAAGCGGCCATCCTCGCGGTAGTACGCGATACATCCTGCGATGCGGTCCTGGTCCTTGAAGAGCTTGGTGGCGGTGATCTCCTGGTATACGTCGACATTGAGCGTCAGGATCTTCTGCTCAAGGGTGCGGATGAGCTCCTTGCCAGTGCGGTCGCCGACGTGGGCAAGCCGGCGGAAGGTGTGCGCGCCGAACGGACGCTGCATGATCTTGCCTTCCGGCGTGCGGTCGAACACCGCGCCCCAGTATTCCAGCTCAAGCACCCGCTCCGGCGACTCCTTGGCGTGGACCTCCGCCATGCGGTAGTCGTTGATGAAGTGCGCGGACCGGCAGGTGTCGTAGAAG
>JAJYNV010000342.1 GCA_021786135.1 Bacillota bacterium | reverse complement strand
CGCGGTGCGCCAGAGCGCCGCCCCGGACCTCGCCCTGCGCCAGGTAGTGAGCCTGCTGCCCTTCGGCTTCCTGCTGCTGGTACCTTCCCTCTGGTTCCTGCTCCACGTCTTCAAGGGCCGACTCCCGACGCCGGACCCGGACCGGCGCGGGCCGCGGCCGACATCCTGAAACCGGAAGACCAAAAAGGCGGGACGCCCGGCCATCGCCGGACATCCCGCCCTCTTGACCTCAGCCTGCTCAGCAGTGCGACTGGCAGGCCTCGCCGTCTTCCGTCGTGAACGAATGCCCACAGGAGCACTGGTGCACGGCGTTCGGGTTGTGAATCGTGAAACCGGCCCCCTCGATCGTGTTGATGTAGTCGATCTCCGCGCCCTTCAGGAGCGGAGCCGAATTCTCGTCGATCAAGAGGCGGACACCCTGCACCTCGGCGATCGTGTCGCCTTCGCGCTCCTCGTTGTCGAAGGCCATGCCGTAGCTGTAGCCGGCGCAGCCACCACCGGAGACGAACAGGCGCAGGCTGTAGGAACCATCGCCTTCCTGGGCCATCAACTCCTGCACCTTCTCTGCAGCAGTTGCCGTGATCTCGACCATGTTCTCGCCTCCCCTGCACCCGCCGCCCATCGGGCGGCGATCGTATGGGAGCATTATAGCACGTGCGGGCATCAGTTCCGTGCATCCGGCACCGCCACAATGAGCTGCAAAAGATCGCCTGCCCATTGCTCGACCCGTGTCGGCACCAGTCCGGCACTGCGCACATTGTCGAGCGTGCGCCGGTTGATGTGGTCGCCAATGGCCCAGACCGTCAGCGGATTGAGTACATCCTGCAGCGTGCCCAGGGCTCCCGCCACGCGCACATGCTCGAGCAGCACCACCCGTCCCGCGTCGCGCACGACGCGCCGCGCCTCGCGGAGTCCCTGCACAGGATCGGGCACGGTGCAGAAGACGCAGGTGGCGAGCACGGTATCGAACGACGCGTCCGGGTAGTCGAGCGCCTGCACATCCATGACGCGCAAATCGCACGGCACGGAGCAGTTCCTGTCATAGGCCCGCTGCAGCATGGCCGGGCTGAAGTCGACGCCCGTGACCGACGTCACCTGGGCTGGGTCATAGAGCGGCAAGTTGCCTCCGGTGCCCACGCCCAGCTCCAGCACCTGGCCCCAGACTTCGCGCAGGGCCCTCGCCCGCCACTCCCGGCGGATCTGCTGATCGGCCAGATGATAGAAGCGCGCGTTGCGCTCATAGCGCCTGATCGCGCGCTCCGTAGCCGCCAGGTTCTCGGCCGGCCGCTCCTCCCGCATCACGCGAACGGGGGCAGGAACGCTCCGAGGTCGTGGACAACACCCTCTGCCCGGCCGATGCCCAGCACCGCGAGGCGCAGCCCGGCGGCATAGCAGCTCCGGTCGAGCGCGTCGTGCCGCAGCGTCAGCACCTCGCCCTGCGTGCCGAGGATGACCTCCTGGTGCGCCACGAGCCCTGGCAGGCGGACACTGTGCACCGGCACCTCGCGTTCTCCCTTCTGCTCGAGGAGGCTCCTCAGGCGCCTAGCTGTCCCGCTTGGCTTGTCCCGCTTGCTGGCGGCATGCATCTCGATAAGCTCCACGCCGTCGAAGTAGGGCAAGGTCAGCTGCGCCATCTGCTCAAGGAGCCACGCAACGATGGAGAAATTCGCGATCACGGCGGCTGCGAGGCCGGTCTGCCTGCAGATCGCCTCCGCGTCGCGCAGCGCCTCCTCCGACAGTCCCGTCGTCCCGACGACTGGGCGCACACCTGCGCGCAAGGCGAGGCGGAGATGGCCTTCGGCCACCTCCGCCAGGGTGAAATCGCAGAGGACATCGGGCCTCAGCGCCGCGATGGCCTGACGCACGTCCGCATAAACCTGGCGGCCGTCCGCCTGGCCATGCCACAGGTCGCCGAGATCGCGGCCGGCGCTCTGGTGGCCGACGGCCCCTACGATATCGACGCCCTGCATGAGGTCCAGCGCAGCGCCGGTCGCGTGACCGGTACGGCCGGATGGCCCGGCGAACACCACGCGGACTTGATCGGTCATCTCAGCTGCGCAGGAGACTCTCGAGGCGGAACGCCTCGCTCATGTCGCCCTGCAGGCGGATGCGGCCCTGCATGAAGAGCCCCATCGCCGACGCCTTCTCGGCAAGGAGGTCGGCAAAATCGGTTGTCGAGAGCGTCACGGCTGCCTTAGGGTCCGCGCCCTCGTCCGGCACAATCCCCACCTGTCCGTCCTGGACGCGCATGCGGAACCGCCCGCCGCCGTCACCCGTGAGCTCCACCACGTAATCCGATGCGATTCCCTTGAGCTTGTCCTGGTGCTCGTTCATGCGGGCGATCACGCCCTCAAGCAGTTCGTGTCCCTCCATGCAGCATCTCCGCCACGGTCGGCGGAAGCCTCCTCCCGGTTCGTCTTGTGCCTAGGCCATGCTTCCACAGGAGTGGAGCTATTCCTGTCGCGAGCGTCCCCCCGCGTCAGGCCTCCTGCATCTGGTACTCCGCGAGCAGCGCCCGGGCAATCACCATGCGCTGCACCTCGCTCGTGCCCTCGTAGATCTCCGTGATCTTGCTGTCGCGGACAAGGCGCTCCTGCAGCGCGCCGGCCTGGTAGCCTTCGCCGCCCATGAGCTCCACCCCGCGCATGGTGCCCGCGACGGCAACCTTGGATGCGAAGAGCTTCGCCATCGAGATCTCCTTTGTCACCCGCTGTCCCTGGCCGTGCTTCCATGCCGCCTGGTAGAGGAGCAGGCGCGCCGCTTCGAGGTCTGTGGCCATCTCGGCGAGATGGGCCTGGACGAGCTGCCGGTCGGCGAGGCGCCGGCCGAATGACTCGCGCTCTAGGGCATAGCGGGCGACGTTGTCCAAGGTGGCCTGGAGGAGGCCGACGGCCTGGGCGGCGATCCCGATACGACCGCCATGCAGGGTGCGCAGCGCGATCTTGTATCCCTCGTCCACAACGCCGAGAACGCGATCGTCCGGGACGAACACGTCCTGCAGGATGAGATCCGTGGTAGCGGAAGCCCGGATGCCGAGCTTCTGCAGCGGCGGTCCGAAGGAGAGGCCCGGCGCATCCTTCGGCACGATGAAGCAGGTAATGCCGTGGCTGCGCTTCTCGGGCGAGGTGACGGCGTAGACGAGGTACTCGTCGGCCTGACCGCCATTGGTGGTGAAGACCTTGCGGCCGCTCAGCCGCCACCCGCCCTCGGCGCGGGCTGCCTGCGTCTGCAGCGCGGCAGCGTCCGATCCGGCGTTGGGCTCGGTCAGGGAATAGGCGCCCAGTACTTCGCCGCGCGCGAGGCGCGGCAAGAAACGCATCCGCTGCTCTTCCGTGCCGTGGTTGTAGACAGCCTCCGCGTGGAGCGAGTTGTGCACCTCGAAGATGACGCCGGTGACGGCGCATGCCCGCGAGAACTCCTCGACGCAGAGCGTATAGGAGAGGTAATCGGCGCCCTTGCCGCCGTAGCGCTCGGGCAGGGTCATGCAGAGGAAGCCCTCGTCAGCCAGCAGGTGAAAGTTGCGCCAGGGAAACTCGTGACTCTTCTCATACTCCGCCGCATGGGGAGCGAACTCCCGCGTGGCGAGCGCACGCGCTCTCGCGCGCGTGGCCGCCTGCTCTGCCGTCAATGCGAAGTCCATGGCCAGCGCGGCGCTTCATCGCCGGTACCCGCCCGGCGCCAAAGCGCCGCCACCTCCTTCCCATCACACAGGTTGCGTCGGCTCTAATCGAGGTCGAGGTGCAGGGCTTTCGCCGCGCCGGCCGGGTCGAGGCGCCGTTCGGCGACTGCCGTCAACACGTCGCGCCAGCTGCCATCGGTCTGGCTGCGGCTTACGACGCGCCGCACCAACTGCTCCGCCAAGGCATCGCGCACCAGCCGCTCCGCCTCCTGCAGGCGGCGCTCCTGCTGCTCGGGGTCCGTGAGGCGCACGTCGGAATGTTGCAGGATGGCATCTGCGATCTCCGAGATGCCGACGTCCTGCTGCGCCTGCGCGGCCAGCACCGGCGGCAGCCATGCCCTATGGGGACCGAGATGCAGCATCTGGCGCAGTTCTCGCATCGTCTGGTCAGCGCCTGGCCGGTCGGACTTGTTCACCACGAAGATGTCACCGATCTCGAGGATGCCGGCCTTGAAGGCCTGGACGTCGTCCCCGAGACCGGGAACGACGACGACGATCGTCGTGTCGGCGAACCCCATGACGTCGACCTCGCTCTGACCCGCTCCGACCGTCTCGAGCAGGATGAGGTCCTTGCCGAAAGCCTGCAGCAACTGGATCGCGCGCGGCGTTGCGCGCGCCAGTCCGCCCAGGTGGCCCCGGCTCGCCAGGGACCGCATGAACACATCGCTGCCGCGGCCCTCCATGCGCACGCGGTCGCCGAGAAGTGCCCCACCCGTGAACGGCGAGGACGGGTCCACCGCCAAGATGCCGACCTTGCGGCCGCGCGCGAGGAACTGGCCCGCCAGGCGGTCCACCAGCGTCGACTTGCCCACGCCGGGCGCACCTGTGACGCCGACCACGATGCCGCGTCCTGTCTCCGGATAGATTTCCGCGATGATTTCGTCCGCCGCGTGCGGGTCGCTTTCCACCAGTGTCAGGGCGCGCGCCAGCGCACGCCGGTCGCCACGCAGGACCTCCGCACCAAGGCTCATGCGCGGCCCACGCTCGCCCTGGTGAAGCGCACGATCTCATCTGTCTCGGTTCCGGGCCCGAACACGGCCTTCACGCCGAGCTTGCGCAGTTCCTCGGCGTCCTCATCCGGGATGATGCCGCCGACGACCACGACCACTTCCTCCATGTTCTGCGCGTGCAAGAGTTCGATGACGGCCGGTACGAGCGTCAGGTGCGCACCCGACAGGATCGACAGGCCGACCACGTCGACATCTTCCTGCAGCGCCGCTTCCACGATTTCCTCCGGCGTCTGGTGCAGTCCCGTGTAGATGACTTCCATTCCGGCGTCCCTGAGCGCTCTGGCCACGACCTTCGCGCCCCGGTCATGGCCGTCGAGCCCGGGCTTTCCGATCAGCACGCGGATCGGGCGGGTGCCCTCTCTCTCTTCTGTTTCGGTCAAAACACTGCTGCCTCCCGATAGCTTCCGAATACCGCCCGCATGGTGCGGACGATCTCCCCCTCCGTCGCGTAGGCACGGACCGCGTCGAGAATCGGCGGCATGAGGTTTTGGCCGGACGCCGCAGCCTGGCGCACTTCCTCAAGCGCGGCTTCGACGGCCGCCTGGTC
>JAJYNV010000422.1 GCA_021786135.1 Bacillota bacterium | reverse complement strand
GCCGACCTGCAGTGCCTCCCGGCTCGCCACTTTGTGGTCGAGCACGTGGCCAAGATGCGGCTCGCGCGGCAGGCCCAGGTTCACGGCGATGTCGGCGGTGCCGAGATCCGCATCGATCAGAGCCACGCGGGCGCCCTGCTGGGCAAGCAGCACGGAGAGGCCGGTCGATACGAACGTCTTGCCCGAGCCGCCCTTGCCGCCCGTAACCAGAATCGCGCGCCCCTCCTTGGGCTGGTGGAGGACATCCTGGAGCACGGGCTCACTGAGTTCCACCGCGAAACTGGGCACAGGGCGCAGCGACCGGGCCCGCACGACGCCCTGGGCCGCCCTCAGCCCGTCCTTGCGCAGTAATTCCACCTCTGTGCCTGGCGGTACCCAGGGCAACCCCCCATCGCCGCGCGGCACCTGAACAAGCAGGGACCGGCCTCCCCCCGCCGTCACAGGGCAGGAGGTGTAACCGGGACCGCGGTCCTTGATGCGCATCCGCACCCGCAGGTTGCTGAGCGGTTCGTAGGGCAACCGGGCACGTCCCTTCAGAAACCGTCTAGACCACCGGTTCGCAAGCGACGGCGCGTTTCCTCTCGGTCAGGCGCGCGCGAAGAAGAACGGCCGCACCTGGCGGAGTCCAACCTCATTCGGACGCAGGATCGCCTCCGTGGCCCCCACCATGAGGAGGCCGTGCGGGGCCAGCGCCTGGCTGAAGCCCAGGAGCACCTGGGCCTTCGCGGACTCGGTGAAGTAGATGGCGACGTTGCGGAAGAGAATCAGGTCCTGACGCTCGGGATAGGGGTCTTGCAGGAGGTCGTGGTGGCGAAACGTGATCAGGCGCCTCAGATCTTCCTGAACGCGGAACTCGGTCCCGCTCTGGACGAAATAGCGCCTCAGGCGCTCCTTGTCCACCTTCTTGAGCTCATCCTCGCGATAGACGCCGGCCTTGGCCCGCTCGAGGCTCCTCTCGTCGATGTCGGTCGCGAGAACGCGGGCCATGGTAGCGCCGCGCTCCTCGAGGAGCAGCATCGCGAGCGAGTACGCCTCGGCGCCGATGGAACAACCGGCGCTCCACACCTCGAGAGGTTTCGTGGCCGGCAACGTGCTGAGAAGCTCGCGCAGGCGGGTGAAGAAGTCTGGATCGCGGAAGAACTCTGAGACGTGGATCGTCAGGTAGGAGAGAAGTTCCTGGCCGAGCGACGCCTCGCGCCCCATCGCCTTGGCCAGGCCCTCGAGGTTGCCGTAGCCGTGCTGCTGGGCATAAGCCCGCAGCCTGCGCTCCATCTGCTCCCGTTTATAGTGGCTGAGATCGAGCCCCAGCCGCTGGCGCACGGCCTGCTGCAGTCCGAGGTAGTCGTCAGCGGGCACGGGATGCCTCCTCCACGAAGCGGGTGATTTCATCGGCGACGCTGCCGAGGTCCGAGATGCTATCGGCGACGCCTGCCTCCACGACCGACTTCGGCATGCCGTAGATGAGAGCCGTCCGCTCGGACTCCGCAATCACGCGCCCGCCGATCTCGTGCACGCGGCGTGCTCCATCCGTGCCGTCACGACCCATGCCCGTGAGAATCGCCGTCACGACCGGCCCGGGATAGCTCGCGGCCGCCGTGCGCAGGGTGACGTCCACGGCCGGGCGGACGCCGTGCTCGGTCGGGGTGTCCTGCAGTTTGAGCAGTCTGCCCGCCACCACCAGATGGTGTCCGGCCGGTGCCACCCGCACGACGGCCCGCCTCAGCTCTTCGCCTTCTTCCGCCTCGCGCGCGGGAAGGGGCCCCTGCTCATTGAGGCGCTCCGCAAGGGACTTGGTGAAGCCGGGCGGCATATGCTGGACGATGAGCACGCTCGCGTGAAAATCCCTCGGCAGCCTCGGCACGACGCTGAAGAGCGCCCTTGGGCCGCCTGTGGAGGAACCGATGATGACGAGCGGCGGTGCCGCGCCGCGTGGGGCCGCCACCGGCACCGGCGGCGGGGGCGGCACGGGCGCCGTCATCGCCTGGGCTCCCTGGCGCGTTTGTAGCAGGAGCGCCTGGCGTCCTCTCTCTCCGAGCTGCAGGATCTTCTCCGCCACTATGGCGCCAAGATGGTGCGCTTCTTCCTGGTTCGCGGGCTTCGGTACGAAGTCGAGGGCGCCCGCATTGAGCGCCTCCATGGTGACGCGGCTGCCCTCGTGCGTCAGGCTCGAGACCATCAGGATCGGCGTAGGAGCCTCCCTCATGATCCGGCGGACCGCCTCGATGCCGCCCATGCCCGGCATCTCGACATCCATCGTGATGACGTCCGGCTTGACGATCCCCACCATGCGCACAGCCTCTTCACCGCTGCTGGCGCGCCCGGCGATGTCGATGCCCGGGACGCCTTCCACGGCACGCGCGATGAACTGGCGGGCAACGGCGGAATCATCGCAGATGAGGACACGCACAGTACCCTGAAGCATGGCCTTGAACCTCCTGAAGAGGCCGAACTCCGCGGAAAGATCAGATGTTGAAGTTGGGCGCAGAAAGCACCCGCACCTCGAGTCGGCGCTCGATGGCGTTGAACAGGACCGAACGGCCGCGCGTTCCGCCGACGTCCTCCTGTTCGACCTGGATATGCTGCAGTTCGAGCTCGCGGCGCACCGCCTGGATGTTCTGCTCGCCGATGGCGCTCGTGAAACCGAGCACCGCGGCACCTCCGGCGATGGCGGCGCGCACCGTGGAACGCAGCACGCCGGCTTTCGCCATCTCGGCGACGAGCAGAGGAACCGCCTGGTCCGCATACCGGCCAGGTTCGACGGTCCCCGCATCTCCCGTACCGGGGCTCTTCGGCAGTACGACGTGCGCGGCTGCGACAGCCGACGCCCCTGGCGCGTACAGGAAGACCGCGACGCACGAGCCGAGGCCGAAGACGCAGAGCTGGTCCTGCTGGTCCTTCGTCAACCGCACCTCTCCGAGGCCAAGCGGCAGAGAGCGCGTCATCGCACCGTCTCCGCTTGCAGGATGAGAAGTGTGGCGCCTATCGTGCATTCGGCGGTATGGAGACGGATGCCGAGGCTCGACACGCGCGTGCCCGCTGGCGAACTTGCCAGTACCGAGCTGATCACCGCTCCGGCCATGTCCACCGTCGAGAGGGGTGTCGTAGGCGTCAGGCGGCGGCGCACGGAGTCCGCAAGGTCCGACATGAAGCGCCCCGCGAGGACGTTGCCGATCTCGCGGCAGGCATCCAGAATGTCGGCGGAACTCGCTCCCTCGCCCAACATGAGGTCGCCAAGAGCCCTCGCATCCCAGAGTGGAAAGAGCAGCAGGACCTGCGCCCCTTCACCGCTCTCGTCGCTGAGATAGACCGCGACGGCGGGATTCTCGGGCGGCCCCGCCAGGCTCGGCAGGTCTCTCAGGACCAGCGCCTCCCCGTCCTGCTCGCTCAGCTCCACGGGAACGCCTAGGAGGTCGGCGAGCACCGGGCCGAGGGCGTGGGGATCGGCGCCCTGCCTCATGACGCCTCCTTCCCCTGGAGGAAGAAGCGTACGTCGGTGACGAGGGCAAGCTGCCCGTCGCCCAGGATCGTCGCGCCGGTCAGCCCGGGCACGGCGCCGAGGAAGTCGCCGAACGACTTGAGCACGATCTCCTGCTCGCCCAGCAGGGCCTCGACCCGCAGTGCCACCTGCTGCCGGCCGCTGCCCACGACGACCGCGAAGCTCTCGCCCTCGTGATCGGCGACGCCATAGAGCTTGGCGAGGCCCTGCAGCGGTATGAGCTGGCCGCGATCGGCCAGAAGCGTGCGGCCGTAGGTCTGCTGGACATTCTGATCGGTGAGCTTCACGATCTGACGCACGGCGCTCAGCGGCAGGGCGTAGATCTCCTCCCCTGTGCGCACCAGGAGGGCCCGCATGATTGCCAGGGTGAGCGGGATGCGCAGCCGGAACGTCGTACCCTCGCCGCGGCGGCTGACGATCTCGATGAGACCCGAGAGACGCTCGAGCGAGCTGCGCACGGCGTCGAGGCCGACGCCGCGCCCGGAAATCTCCGTGACCTCGCTCGCGGTCGAGAAGCCGGGGGCGAAGATGAGCTCCTGGGCTTCCCGCTCCGTCAACTGCTCGGCCTGCTCAGAGGTGATCACACCCCGCTGCAGGGCCACTTCCTTGACCCTCTGCACATCGATGCCACCGCCGTCATCCACGAGCTCGATGACGATGTAGCCCTCCTCGGTGCCTGCCCGCAGCTGCACCCGGCCGGTCTCGGGCTTGCCGGCGGCCCGGCGCGCGTCGGCGCGCTCGATGCCATGGTCCACCGCATTGCGCAAGAGGTGCGTCAGAGGATCGCCGAGTTCGTCCATCACCATGCGGTCGAGCTCGGTGTCAAGGCCGGACATCTCGAACTGTACTTTCTTGCCGGCCTTCTGACCGAGATCGCGCACGAGGCGCGGATAGCGCCGGAAGAGATGCTCGATCGGCAGCATCCTGGCCTTCATGATGGTCTCCTGCAGATCGAGGGTCACCCGGCCGAGGTGCACCGACGTACGCGAGAGTTCGCCTCGGATCTCTTCCTGGTCCTGGTTCTTGTCCTCGCTCTCGAGGTGGCTGATGAGGTCCGCGACCCGCGTGCGGTCCAGCACGAGTTCGCCGACGAGATTCATCAGGTGGTCGAGGAGATCGACCCGCACGCGCACCGTCTGGGCGCCGGCTTGCTCGAGTCCCTCCGTCGCGCCCCCGCCGCCGGAGCCGCTGGCGCTCTGTGTCGGGGCAACTGCTAGGGGCTTCTCCTCCTCGGCCCTTGTGAGGCCGATGTCCTCGACGCCTTCGAGTGCCGCCGTAATCTCCTCGGTGGCGGACTTGGGGACCACCGAGGGGTCCAGCACCAGGAGGAGTTCAGCCGCACGGCCTTCAAACTGCGCCAGCGATTCCTGAGCGGGCTGGCTCGACTCGATGCGGCCGACCCGCGACAGGGCCTGGTACGCCTGGAACACGCGTACGGCCGGCATGGGGCAGTCGGCGCTCACCTCGAGGCGCACGCGGTAGCGCGCGCCTCCTGCTGGCGCAGAATGCGCAATGATCTCGAGGTCTCCTTCGGCCTCCACCGCTGCCGCAGCGGCTACTTCCGTCACTGCGGCGGCCGCGGGCGACTCGCCGCGGGCAAAGAGCGCGAGAAGCTCCCGCATCGTGTCGATGCCGGAGAGCACCGCCTGGATCATGGCGGGCGTCAAGGCGACCCGGCCCGAACGAAGGTCGTCGAGTCGGGCTTCGAGGCGGTGCATGTGGTCCGCGAGGCCCTGCTCGCCCATGAGCCCGGCGTTGC
>JAJYNV010000251.1 GCA_021786135.1 Bacillota bacterium | reverse complement strand
TCTTCCATCACGTGTCGTACTTCGCGAGCTTCGGCCCCCCGTCGCCCCTGACCCATCTCTGGTCGCTGGCCGTCGAGGAGCAGTTCTACCTCATCTGGCCGGGTCTGCTCTGGCTGGGTTTGCGTTTTCTGCCGCGACGCGGGCTCCTACTGGCGACCCTGCTTCTGGCAACGGCCTCCGTCACGGCGATGGGTCTCCTCTTCCACGGTGGCGCCGGTCCGGACCGCGTCTACTACGGCACCGACACCCGAGCGTTCGCTCTGCTGATCGGCGGGGCACTCGCCCAGGTCTGGCCCAGTCGCCGCAGCGGAGAGCACCCCGCGTCGCTGCGGCTCACAAGCGAACTCGTGGGCGTTGCCGGACTGGCAGCGATCGTCTTCATGTTCTCGGCGACGAATGAATATGAAGCCTTCCTCTACCCGCTAGGGCTTATCCTGCTGTCGCTGGCGGCCGCGGCGGTCGTCGCTGCCGTCGCACTGCCCGGGGGACGCCTTGGCAGGGTCCTGGGAGCGGAGCCCTTGCGCTGGCTCGGCGTCCGCTCCTACGGCATCTACCTCTGGCACTATCCAGTCATCACCTTGACCTCGTCCATGGGGCCGAGCGGCTTCTCCATGCTGCGCATGGTCTTGCAGGTGGCCGCGTCGATCGCCCTCGCCGCGCTCTCCTGGCGGTATGTCGAAGAGCCGATCCGGCACGGCGCCCTGCAGCGCTTTTGGCTCCTGTGGCGCTCGCATGCGCTAGGTCGCAGGAACGTGTCTGCGCATGGTCTCGTGACAGCATGCGCCACCGGCATCCTCTCGGTGGTGGCCTGCCTCGGACTGGTCGGCATCGTCCCGAGCGCCGCTGCGAGCAGCACCATGCCCGAGGTGACAAGCATCGTTCCGTCCGCGCCCCTGCCACAGATCTCGCCGGCGCCGAACGTGGGTGTGAGGCACGTCGCACTGCCGGGCCTTCTATCGAAGGGGCTGAAACCCCAGGATCCCCCTTGGCCGGCTCTTCCCGCAGGCACCGACGTGACAGCCATCGGCGACTCGGTGATGATCGACGCCTCCCCCTACCTTGAACGACTCCTGCCCGGCATCACCATCGACGCGGTCGTTGGCAGACAGCTCTACGAGACGCCGACAGTCGTCGCCGAGCTCATGGCGCGCGGTGAGCTCGGCTCCCGCGTGATTCTCGAACTCGGCACCAACGGCCCCTACACGCGGGCGCAGCTCATCTCGCTGCTTCGCTCGCTGGGCAACGTCAAGGAGATCCTGCTCGTCAATACGCGGGTACCCCGCCCGTGGCAGGATCAGGTCAACCAGCTGCTCGCCTCGGTCGCCAAGACCTACCCCAATGTGGTGCTCGTCAACTGGTACGGCGCAAGTGCGGGGCACGCGAGCTTCTTCTATCCGGACGGTGTACACCTTGATCCCGAGGGCGCGCGCTTCTACGCGGGTCTCCTGGCGCGCAGCCTGGTGTCGCATGCCTCCACGTCGCCTAAGGAAGCGTCGGACAGCCACTGAGACGCGCGAGGCGACGCGGCCCCCCGCCCGGGATGCACCTTCGCAGAGACGATACGGCCCGGGCCGTACGCGTGGCCCGGGCCGAAACGATGCCAGGATGTGTGCTCGGAAGGTCGACCCGGACCAGAGTCGCGGGCGGCAGTTTCAGTCGAGCACCCTGCGATCGCCGTTGACCTCGCTGATGAGAACGAGCTTGGCCGTCTTGTTGAGCATGTGCGTGACGCCGCAGTACTTCTCCTGCGACAGCTGGATGGCGCGATCCACGTGCTCGCGCAGGACCCCTTCGCCTTCGGTGCGGTAGATCAGCCGGATCTCCGTGAAGACCTGCGGGTGCTCGGCCGAGGTGTCGGCCTCGAGGTCGATCTTGAAGCTGGTGAACGGCACCCGCTTCTTCTCCATGATCGAAAGGACATCCATGCCGGTGCAGCCGCCAAGACTCAGCAGCGTGAGTTCCTTGGGCCTCGCGCCGCGGTTCCCGCCGCCATGCTCCGATGCCGCGTCGAATACGATCTCGTGTCCGCTGCCGCTCTTGCCCACCATGGCCATATGGTCGAGCCAGGTCACACTGCCGATAAGCATTCTTCAGGACACCTCCGTCAAACGTTGTGGGGTCACCGTGCGCCAGGCGCCTCGTACGGCGCATGGAGGTGAAAGATCCGCAGGACGGCATCAGCCGGACGGCGCAGATACCCGGAGCAGGCAAGGATAGCCGCGCTCGTGATGAAGCCGACGGCGACGCCGCCGAGGACATCGCTCGGCCAGTGCACGCCGACGAAGACGCGCGAGAGCACGATCAGCACCGTCAACAGCCAGAAGGCGAACTGCACGGGCCTGCTCTGCCCTCTCATGGCGAACGCCACCGCCGCTGCGACCGCCGCGTGATCCGAGGGGAACGACGCGTCGGCCACGTGCTGCACGAGTTGGTGCACGAGGTGCGGATAGACGACGAACGGACGCGGCCTAAACCAGATGAGCCCGATGACGTAGTTGACGCCAATCGCCAATAGAGCTGCAAGTCCTGCGTAAAGCAGCTGTCTGCGCATGGCCAGGGCGGTGCGTGGCAACGCGAACCAGAGCACGACCATCAGGCCCGCCGCCACGAAGATGGCGTACTGAGCCGAAAGTACGGCGAAGGTGTCCACAAACCCGTTCCTGCCGGCCAATCCGTTCCACCAGAGGAAGACGGTGCGGTCCAAGGAGTCTACGTGCTGCACCTCCCATCTCGCGCCCAAGAATAGGCCTTGGCACGCGCGATGGCAAGCGCGTCAGAGCGTCGCGAACGGTGCGGGGCTGCCCAACGTGCGCAGGAGTTCGTCGCTGCAACGCGGGCAGTATCCCCCCTCGGACAGCCTCTGCCGGACCGCTTCGATGCGTCTGAGGACGCTCTCGCCGGGCGAAGCGTCATGCATCGCCCCCTGCAGAAGGGTCCCCACGGAACTGTAGAGTCGGCGCTCGAGCGCCGCGCGCAGGGCGGGGTGCTGTGGCAGATCCGCCAGCTGACCGCGCGCGCGCATGCTGGCCACCCAGACGCCGATCTCCTCCCGGAAAGCTCGCTTCTGTGCCTCCGCCACGCCGATCTCCTCTTCCACAGTCCGGAGGCTCTGCTCGACCTCGTCCGCCGTCGTCTGCCCGAGCCGCATAGCCGTCAGGTAGGCGTCGAGGTCCGCGAGGTATTGGTGCCACAAGGTGCCGAGAGCGTCCTCGAAAGCCGCGATGAAGTGTGGGTAGACCTCCCCTTCCAGCCGGCGTCCGAGATCCTCCGCCACCTCGTGCAGGAGATTCTTGTAGGTTTCCTGGTCGGCCGCCTCGATCGACGGATGGCTGCCGAGTCCCTCGTAGAGGGCACGCAGCGTGGCGGCAACGGTGAGGCAGCCATCGCTCTCCACCAGGGCGCGTGCGAGCCGGTTCACGACATAGCGCGGCGATACGCCATGCATACCCTCACGCGTGCTCTCGCGCTCGAGATCCCTGCGATCCCGCGCTCCCAGTGCCCCTGCGGCTTCGTCGTCGTAGAGCCTGAGCTTCTGCATCGGCCCGATGTCCCTGCGTCGGCTCGGCTCGAGTCGCGTCAGCACCGCGAAGGTGGCCGCCGCCTCGAGCGCGTGCGGCGCGACATGGACACCCGCGGGCTTGCGCGCTGCAACAAGCCGTTCGTAGATGCGCTTTTCGTCGCGCAACCGCAGAGCATAAGGCATCCGCACGACCACCATGCGATCCTTGAGCGCCTCGTTGCGCGGATCGTGAACGAACGCCTGGTACTCCGCCTCGTTCGTGTGCGCCACGACAACCTCGTCGGCGTACATGAGGGCGTAGCGCCCGGTCTTGAAGCGCCCTTCCTGCGCCAGCGTCAGGAGCGTGTAGAGAAACCGCTCGTCGCACTTCAAGAGCTCGACGAACTCCATCAGGCCGCGGTTCGCGACATTCAGCTCGCCGTCGAAGCGGAACGCGCGCGGGTCCGACTCGACGCCGTAGTCCGAGATGGCTGCGAGGTCGAGCGAACCCGTCAGTTCGGCGATATCTTGGGATTTTGGGTCGGAAGGCGCGAAGGTGCCGATGCCGCGCCGACGCTCTTCACTGACGGTGACGCGCTCCACCGGAACCGCGAGGAGCTGACCGCCCGCAAGGTGGCCGTAACGCATGCGGCAAACGGGGCAGAGGTCGCCCTCGATCGTGACGCCGAGGTCGCGCTCGGCCCGGGCGCGCATCTCGCCTGTCAGGAGGTGCAGCGGCTCCTCGCGCATCGGGCAGCCCGCGATGGCGTAGAGGCTGCCTTCCTCGGTCTCCGAGAAGCGCTCGAGGCCACGCTTCAAGATCTCGACGAAGCTTGACTTGCCCCCGCCGACCGGTCCGAGGAGCAGAAGGATACGCCGCCGCACCTCGAACCCCTGCGCGGCGGCTGCGAAGAAGGCGTCGATTTCGGCGAACGCCGCGTCGAGCCCGAAGAGCTGGCCTGCCGCGAGTCCCTTCGAACCGCCGGCGGCCGCAAGCATCCGATGCAAGCGACGGTGTGCAAGATCAGCCACATGGGGCCGGCGAGCGCAGATCTCAAGATATTGCGCGAAGTCTCCGTGCCACGGCCGCTGGCCCTCCGGCTGCTCGCCGTGCCTGATGCGCTCCGCGATGTCCAAGGATACCCCTCCCGCCGATGGATCCGCACAGTCCGGATCCGGCTGCGCCGCGTTGTCCCGCTCGGCAGGGCAGCGCGCCACATGTCATCAGCCTATGCGGGGGGAGGGCCCCTGCGTCAGGAAAGGAACTCGAGTACGCGCCGCATGGCGTCCCTGGCGGCTTCAGGCCGGTGCGTAGCCGGTCGCGTGTCGTTGAAGAAGGCGTGTGGAGCGCCGGGATAGACGTGGTGGTCGAAGGGCTTGCCCGCCTCCTGCATGGCCGCCACGAAGTCGGGGACGGTCTCAGTGATGCGGAGGTCGTCGGCCCCGTAGAGCCCGAGCACCTTGGCCTCGATGGCGGCCACCTTGTCGAGGGGAGGGTTCTCGCCATAGAAGATCACGGCGCGGGAGAGCCTCGGCTCAATGGTCGCCAGCCGCGCCGTTATGCCGCCGCCCATGCAGAAGCCGAGACAGGCGATGCGGGCCCCATCCACGTTCGACCGGGTCTCGAGGAAACGTACCGCGCCGCGCAGATCCTGCGCGAAGGTGTGGCGCTGCTCTGCGGTCATCACGCGCATAAGCGTGCGCAGGGCCGCCGCTTCTTCGGCCGGCCGCTCGCCCAGAAGCGCCCCCAGCAGCCCGGGAT
>JAJYNV010000194.1 GCA_021786135.1 Bacillota bacterium | reverse complement strand
GGGAGTTTTCCTTTTCACTTGCGGTTCCTTTGCGATGGTCTGATATTGCGTCGCGGCTCGATACTGCTTATTGTAACTGTCTCCGGGGTATCGGGAATGCGCGCAGAATCGTAGGGCGCAATAGCGAAGCGCATTGCGCAAATGCGAGCGCCAAAGTCAGCCAATGTCTGGTTGGAGCTGTCAAAATTGGCATATTCGCAGGCCGGAGCGCCTTACGTCGCCTGAGGTTCAGTCAAACCAATGTTGTGAAATGGCAGTGTAGGCCGATCAAGTAATCCTGGATTGCCGCCGCGAGCTGTGGGGCTCTTGCCACCATCAGGTGCGGCTACGGGGTACAGTAGCGCAACGACAGGACGGCCGAAAAAGAACGCCGGATGAACAAGAAAAGCCTTACCGAACGCGACATCTGCACCAAATTCCTCACGCCCGCCGTGAAGGACGCGGGTTGGGACGTGCTGTCCCAGATCCGCGAGCAGGTCCACTTCACCAAGGGCCGCATCATCGTCCGCGGCAAGCTGGTCACCCGGGGCAAGGCGAAATTCGCCGACTACATCCTCTACTACAAGCCCAATATTCCGATTGCGCTGATAGAGGCGAAGGACAACAACCATCCCGTCGGCGGCGGCATGCAGCAGGGGCTCGAATACGCTGCCACGCTCGACATTCCATTCGTTTTTTCGTCGAACGGCGACGCATTCCTGTTCCACGACCGGACAGGTTTGAGTGGGCAGACGGAAACCGAGCTGGCGCTCGATGCCTTCCCGACGCCGGAGCAACTCTGGGCCAAGTACCGGGCCTGGAAAGGGCTGGCCCCCGCGGAAGAACGCATCGTCCTGCAGGACTATCACGACGACGCCGGCGGCAAGGAGCCGCGCTACTACCAGCGCATCGCGATCAACAAGGCGATCGAGGCCATCGCCAAGGGGCAGGACCGCATCCTGCTCGTGATGGCTACCGGCACGGGCAAGACCTACACCGCGTTCCAGATCCTGTGGCGGCTGTGGAAGTCGGGGCAGAAGAAACGCATCCTGTACCTCGCCGACCGCAATGTCCTCATCGACCAGACCATGGTCAACGACTTCCGCCCCTTTGGCGCGGCCATGGCGAAGCTCAGCACCGGCTCCAAGACCATAGCGCGCGAGGACGGCGCCGAGGTGCACTTGCCGCTCGCGATCGACAAGAAGCACCGGCGCATCGACACCGCCTATGAGATCTATCTCGCGCTCTATCAGGCCATCACCGGGCCGGAGGAGCGGCAGAAGCTCTTCCGCGAACTTTCCCCGGATTTTTTCGATCTCATCGTCGTCGACGAGTGTCACCGCGGCAGCGCGGCGGCCGACTCCGCCTGGCGCGAGATCCTCGACTACTTTGCGAACGCCACCCAGATCGGCCTCACCGCCACGCCGAAGGAGACCGAGTACGTCTCGAACATTCACTACTTCGGCCAGCCCGTCTATACCTATTCGCTGAAGCAGGGCATCCACGACGGTTTCCTCGCTCCCTACAAGGTGGTAAAGGTGCATCTGGACGTGGACGTTGAAGGCTACCGCCCGGAAAAAGGCGAGACCGACAAATACGGCTACGAAATCGAAGACCGCATCTACAACCAGAAGGACTTCGACCGCAGTCTGGTCATCGACGAGCGCACCAAGCGTGTCGCCCACCGCGTGAGCGAGTTCCTGAAGGAGAGCGGCGACCGCTTCCAGAAGACCATCGTGTTCTGCGTCGATACCGAGCACGCCGCGCGCATGCGCCAGGCCCTGGTCAACGAGAACCCGGACTTGGTGCAGCAGAACCCGCGCTACGTCATGCGCATCACCGGCGACGATCCGGAAGGGGTGGACCAGGTCGGCAATTTCATCGACCCGGAAGCGAAGTACCCGGTCATCGTCACCACGTCGCGCCTGCTATCCACCGGTGTGGACGCCCAGACCTGCCGCCTGATCGTGCTCGACCGCGCCGTTGGCTCGATGACCGAGTTCAAGCAGATCATGGGCCGCGGCACGCGCGTGCATGAGGACACGCAGAAGTACTACTTCACCCTGCTCGATTTCCGCAAGGCGACCAATCATTTCGCCGATCCGGATTTCGACGGCGTGCCGGTGCAGATCTACGAACCGGGCGAGGGCGATCCGGTCAGTCCGCCGGACAACGTGGCGCCGCCCGACGATCCGGACGATCCAGTGCCGCCGGAACCCGGCGCGGACGAAACCGTCATCGTCGATCCGACTCCGCCAGTCATAGACATTCAGACGGCCGCGGAGCCTCGCCCGAAGTTCTACATTCGTGGCAACGTGGTTTCCATCCTCGCCGAGCGCATCGAATACCTCGACGAGAACGGCAAGCTCATCACCGAAAGCCTGCGCGACTATTCGAAGAAGACGCTGCGGAAGCAATTCGCCAGCCTGGATGATTTTCTCAAGCGCTGGAAGGGCACAGAGCGCAAGCAGGCGATCATCGAAGAGCTCGCCGCCGGGGGTCTGCTGCTCGACCCGCTGGCCGACGAGGTGGGCAGGGACTTCGACCCGTTCGACCTGATCTGCCACGTGGCCTTCGACCAGCCCGCGCTCACGCGGCGCGAGCGGGCAGACAACGTGCGCAAGCGCGACGTGTTCACGCGATACGGTGCGCAGGCCCGCGCCGTGCTCGAAGCCCTGCTGCAGAAATACCAGGACCAAGGCGTCATGGGCCTCGATGATCCGCGCATCCTGAAAATTGCGCCCTTCGACGCCATGGGCACTCCGGTCGAACTGCTCAAGACCTTCGGCGGACGCGACGGCTTCGAGAAAGCCGTCCATGAACTGCAGGCCGCGCTTTATCGGTCCGCGGCTTGACGCATCCTCCTTACCGATATACAGTTATGGTAAGGTGACGTAAGAGGAGAGCACACCATGTTCGTCAAGATTACCGCCAAGCGCCAGGTCACATTCCCCGCTCGCGTTCTGGAGGCGTTGGGCGTGAAACCCGGCGACCGGATCCAGCTCGAGGAAGGGCCTGAGGGTTTTGTATTGCGGGCGCGGCACATCGACCGGGCGCGCTTGGCGCCGCTGCGCGGCAAACTGCGCCGTGGCAAAGGCAGCTTCGATATTGAAGCCTTCCGCAACGAACGCCATGACCGCACGCTTCGGGATTGATACCTCGATCCTGGTCCGGCTGGCCACTGGCGACCCCGAGGACGGCTTCGAGCACTGCGTGCGCAGGTTGACCGCGCTCATCGAGCGCGACGACGCCGAGGTGTTCGCGTCGAATCAGGTTATCGGCGAGGCCTATATCGCCCTGCAACATCACTACGGCGTGTCCAAACCCGAGGCACGCGCCGCGCTCGGCAGCGTGCTCAAGAGCGGACTGGTGGCGCCGCTGAACGGCGCAGGCGTGCTCGCCGCCCTGGAGGCCAATGCTGGCTGTGGGTTGCTAGATCGCCTGATTGCCGACGACTACCGCCGCGCGGATCTCACCACGCTCACGCTCGATCGCAAGATGGGCGCTCTCCCCCAAGTACGCCGTCTGTAGCCCATCTCCGGGCAGCCGATCTCGACTCTTAGGCTCAATCCTATGTCTGTCCGCAATGTCGTCAAATCCATCCAGGACATCATGCGCCAGGATGTCGGCGTCGATGGCGACGCCCAGCGCATCTCGCAACTCTGCTGGATGTTCTTTCTCAAGATCATCGACGACCAGGATCAGGAACTGGAGCTGATGCAGGAGGGCTACCGCTCGCCCATCCCGGCGAAGTTCCGCTGGCGCGCCTGGGCCGCCGACCCCGAGGGCATCACCGGCGAGCCGCTGCTCGCCTTCGTCAACAGCGAGCTGTTCCCCGCGCTGAAAGAATTGCCCAACACCGCGAAGGACGGCCGGCGCCGCGTGGTGCGCGACGTGTTCGAGGATGCCTACAACTACATGAAGTCCGGCCAGCTCATGCGCCAGGTGGTGAACAAGATCACCGCCATCGACTTCAACAACTTCTCCGAGCGCCAGCACTTCGGCGAACTCTACGAGCAAATCCTGAACGACCTGCAGAGCGCCGGCAACGCGGGCGAGTACTACACGCCGCGCGCCGTCACGGCCTTCATGGCCGAGCGCATCGACCCGCAGCCCGGCGAGATCCTGCTCGACCCCGCCTGCGGCACCGGCGGCTTTCTCACCTGCGCGCTGCGCCACATGCGCGGGCGTTACGTGAAGACCCCGGCGGACGAGCGGCGCATGCAGCAGGCGCTGCGCGCGGTGGAGAAAAAGCAGCTCCCGCACATGCTGTGCGTCACCAACATGCTGCTGCACGGCATCGACGATCCTTCATTCGTGCGCCACGACAACACGCTCGCCCGCCCCTACATTAGCTACGGGCAGT
The DNA here is from genome assembly GCA_021786135.1 of Bacillota bacterium. GTDB lineage: Bacteria > Bacillota > Sulfobacillia > JAJZYS01 > JAJYTV01 > JAJZQO01. The sequence goes on along the minus strand of JAJYNV010000194.1, from coordinate 936 downwards.
CCGACCGCGTGGACATCGTCCTCACCAATCCGCCCTTCGGCGGGCGCGAGGAAGACGGCATCGAGAGCAACTTCCCCAAGCACTTCCAGACGCGCGAGACCGCCGACCTGTTCCTCGCCCTCATCATCCGGCTGCTCAGGCAGGGCGGACGCGCCGCCGTGGTGCTGCCCGACGGTTCGCTGTTCGGCGAGGGCGTGAAGACGCGGCTGAAGGAACACCTGCTGGAAGAGTGCAACCTGCACACCGTCGTGCGGCTGCCCAACAGCGTGTTCAAACCCTATGCCTCCATCGGCACCAATCTGCTTTTTTTCGAGAAGGGCGAGCCGACGAAGGAAATCTGGTTCTACGAGCACCGCGTGCCCGAGGGGCAGAAGGCCTACTCGATGACCAAGCCCATCCGCGTCGAGCACCTCAAGCCCTGCGCCGACTGGTGGGGCGGGGCGAAACGCAAGGGGCGGGTCGAGAATGAAGTCGCGTGGCGCGTCACCGCCGAGGAGGTGAAGGCCCGCGGCTACAACCTCGATTTCAAGAATCCGCACACGGTGGCGGACGACCATGGCGATCCGGAGGAACTGCTAGCCAAGCTCGATGCGGCGGAGAAGCAGGCCGCCGCGCTGCGCGAGCAGCTCAAGGCAGTTCTGGCGGAGGCGCTGTTGCGATGACTCAAGCCAAAAGCATGGTAAGGAAGAAGGCCGTAGCCAAGGCCAAGGTGGGCGGCAAGTCTGCGCGTGGAGACCAGATTCGCTTCGCGCTGCCCGGGCGAGCGCCTACCGGGCCGTCAACTTCACCATGGTCGAGGCCTACTGGAACGTCGGGCGGATGATCGTCGAGGAGGAACAACAAGGGAAGGAACGGGCGAAGTACGGGGCCGCGTTGCTCAGCAAGCTGTCCGTCCGACTGACCCAGGAATTCGGAAAAGGTTTCACAGAGACAAAC
>JAJYNV010000466.1 GCA_021786135.1 Bacillota bacterium | reverse complement strand
GCCGCCCGGGTGTCACCGTCCATCCAGCCAGTGTCGGTCGGACCAGGATCGACGGCATTCACCGTAACGCCGTAAGCGGCCAGCTCCACCGCGAGATAGCGCGTCATCGCCTTGATGGCGCCTTTGCTGATGCCGTAGGCGAGGTTGCCGCCTTCACCGCTCTGGTCCGGCCCCGAGACGAGATTGACTATGCGGCCCCAGCCCAGCGGCACCGTCCGTCGCGCGAACTCGGCCGAGAGAAGCGCAGGCCCGCGGACGTTGGCGCTGAGATGCCTGTCGAGCTCCTCTTCGGCGAGGTCGAGAAAGCTTGAGGCGACGCAGTGTGCCGCATTGTTGATAAGAATGGCCGGCTGTCCGAGCGCCGCCGTGGCGGCGTCCAGGAGTCGCTTCGGGGATCCTTCGGCCCCCAGATCAAGAGACATGGCGGCGGTCGGTACAAGCTGGCTGAGTTCGTCTTCCAGTACTGCGGGACCGCCGCCGCTGTCGTAGCCCATCGCTGCATCGAAGGTCTGCCAATGCGTGAAATAGATGCTGGCCCCGCGGAGGGCAAGGGTGCGGCAGATCGCCGCCCCGATGCCTGAACTGCGGCTCGCCCCGGTCACGATGGCGACCCGTCCCGCGAGGTCCCGCATGCCTCAGCCCCTCCTTGCCGGCATTCCGATGATTACCCGTTGCGCTTGAGCTTGCCTGTGCGCAGGGCGTAGCGTTCGGCTACGTGGAAGGCCCAGAGCCCGGCGGGCACCAACACGAGCCCTGCGGCCAGGAGACCGAGCACCGTGCTGACCAGGGCGACCGGCGGCGTGCCTTGCAGCACCGCGTCTCGCACCGCCATCAAGGTGTACGTGGCGGGCGAGAACCAGGCCACCGTCTGCAGCCAGTGGGGCAGCACGGTGATGGGGTAGTAGATGCCCGAGACGAGAAGCAGTACGCCTTGGATCACCTGCGTCGCCTGGGCGCCGCGCTCCGCCGACAGCATCGGCATGATGGCGCCGAGAAGGCCGAGCCCGATGAACGGCAGCGAAGCCGCCGCCAGCACCAGGAGCGCCCCACCCAGGTCTGCCTGGCCGAGCGGGAGGTGGAAGAGCAGGAAGATGCCGAGCAGCACGACGAGGGTGCGGGCGAGTCCGTACACCACTGCGTAGGCGCAGACGCCGAGCAGGTACGTGATGCGGCGCACCGGCGCCATGAAGCTGTACTCGATCGTGCCTTCCCATCGCTCCCACATGACGGAATTCGAGATCTCGAAGAAGAGCACCGAGAGGAAGTTCCAAAGGAGCGCGCCGATGGCCAGGTAGAGGACGCGCTGGCCCTGTCCGGGGCCAGGTTCGGCCAGGCCGATGAGGGCGATCGTGAGCGCGTTGACGGCGTTGTAGAACGCGAACACGACCTCCCAGCCGAGATAGCGGCGGATGAGGCTGAAGTTGCGAGAGATGACGGCGCCCATGGCGCGTCCCTCGCTGCGCAGCGAAATCAAGCGTCGAGTTCCTCCTCGTCGTTCGGATCTTCTCCCGTGAGGGCGAGAAACGCACCCTCGAGCCCCTGCCCGCCGCCATGGCTGGCTGCGAGCGCGTCAGGCGTGTCGAGGGCGATGAAGCGGCCGTCGCGCAGGACCGCCACGCGGTCGCAGAGACGCTGAGCCTCCTGCATGTCATGCGTGCAGAGAACGATCGACGCGCGGTAGTCCCGGCGGAGCTCCTCCACGAACGTCTGCACGTCCCGCCGCGAGCGCGGGTCGAGGCCTGTCGTCGGCTCATCGAGGAGAAGGAGCGTCGGGGCCGTGAGCAGTGCCCGCGCGATCGCAACCTTCTGCTGCTGCCCGCGTGACATCTCCTCGAGCGGCGCCTTGTACTTCGCGCGCGGCAGGCCCAGCCGATCGAGGATCTCCTGTGCCTTGCGCCGGGCAGTCGCGCGGTCAAGGCCATAGAGCCCGGCGGCATAGTCGAGATTCTCCTGGGCCGAGAGCTTCTTGAAGAACGACGCTTCGACCGAGACGCGATGGATCAGGTGCCGTACGTCCTGGGCCACGGTGACGACGTCGCGGCCGAAGACCCGCAGCTGGCCGCTGTCGGGCAGCAGCAAGGTGCACATGAGGCGGATCAGGGTGCTCTTGCCGGATCCGTTCGGTCCGAGGATGCCGAAGCACTCGCCCTCCGGCATGGCGAAGCTGATGTTCTGAAGCGCTGCCACCTTCGCCTTTTTGCGCCGAAATGGGGAATCGCCTTCCGGCCTGAAGGACTTCGATACGTCGATGCACTCGATCGCCAGCATGTCAAACCTCCTTCGGGGTGCTGAAAGGACAGAAAAAGGGCCCGGTCGGTCACTCCTGACCGACCGGGCCGCACGCAGTTCTCTCAGCGCGGCATGTGGTCAAACCAGGCAGACGGCAGCAAAACCCCGAGTCCCGCGGCGATCTTGACCGTCATGCGCATGGCTCAACCTCCTTTGATGCACGTGGCCGATACTATACCACCTAATCCTTGCACTGCCAATAGCCACGTCCAAATACTGATCCCTAAGGCAAGTCTCAGAGTCCTCACGTACGCTGATGCTCAATCCTGAGTGTTCTAGGAGGAATGAGACGTTGCCCGTCCGCGCAGCACACCTAGGTGCCCTCGCCGGCGTCCTCGCAGTGGGGGCAGTCCTGCTGCTTCATGGGGCGTCCGCCAAGTCCGTACCCGGGGTCGCGCTCTCCGCAGCGCACACGCCTCATGCAGCTTCCCAGCCGGCGCCCACGTCCGGTGCCGGCACGCCAACCGCAACAAAGCAGGCGAAGCCGACCGCAAGCCGGAGCAGTTCCTCGGGCACGGCTGCCAAGCCAAGCCATGGGCCCCAGCTGAGCGCGACGCAGATCGCGTCGTTCACCTACGAGATCTACCCGTCGCCGGCGTCACAGTTGAGCCTGGCGGACGCGGGCTTCCAGATCACGGTGCACCAGGTGTCCAGCAGCGAAAAGAAGGTGGTCATCACGAGCCAGCTCGGGGGCGGCACCGCGCTGCAGCAGAATTTTCTCGCCAGCGACCACGCCTATTGGATCGAGACGAGCTACGGCGACGACGGGCCCGGCCAGGATGCAAACCTCGGCGACGACGGCTTCGTCCTGACCGACGCCCAGGGCTACATCACCCAGAAGTGAGGAAGGTGTGACGATGAGCGATTCCATGGCGGCGTGGCGCGCGTTGATCGGTCGTGTCGCGTTGGGGGGCGTGATGCTCTACTTCGGAGTGGGTGAGCTCTGGAACCCCTCGCAGTGGACGGGCTACATCCCGCAGCCGTTGCACTTCCTGCCAGCCATACCTCTCCTGCTTGTGCACGGCTACGCCTTGTTCGCCATCGGCGGCCTCCTCCTGCTCGGCGCCTGGACGCGTCCCATGAGCTGGCTCAGCGTCGCCGTGCTCGCGTCCATCGTGCTCGGGCTCGTCATCAATGGCGGCGGCACATCCCTCTATGTCAGGGATCTCGGGCTCATGGGCCTTGCCCTCACCCTTGCACTGGAGTCGCAGATGGGCTTCGGGCTCGATGCGCTCACCGTGCGCGCGGCGTCTCGTCCTGCCCCGAAGCCGGCAGCAGCCAGACCCAGCCGCTGATGGAGAGAGGCGGAGCCGGGCACGCCTCCAGGCGGTCCACCGGACTTCTGAGATCGAGCGGACTTTAGAACTCTGCGACCTAGAGGGCCCGGCGCTGCAGCGCCGGGCCCTCTAGGTCTCCGTCGTGTCTTGCAGTGGAGCACCTACTCCACGCCTGAGCGCAGAGCCTTACACGCCCATGATGTGGAACCCGGCATCGACGTACAGAACCTGGCCCGTGATGTTCTGAGCCCAGTCGGAGCAGAGGAAGGTGGCGGCGCGGCCGACATCCTCGAGCACAATGTTGCGCTGGAGCGGCGTACGCTCAGGTACGTCCCGCAGAGCGGAAGCGGCCTTGACAGCCGACGAGGCGAGCGTGCGCAACGGGCCGGCGGAGATGGCATTTACGCGAATGTTGTCGGCTCCGCAGTCCCAGGCAAGGTACCTCATCGACGCCTCCAGCGCGGCCTTGGCCACACCCATCACATTGTAGCTCGGCACGACGCGCTCGCCACCCAGATAGGTCATCGTCACCACAGACCCGCCGCCGGCCGCTTGCATGAGCGGCAGGATCGCGCGCGTCAGGGCTACGAGCGAGTAGGCGCTGATGTCTTGGGCCAGGGCATAGCCTTCGCGCGGCAGCTCGACGAAGCGGGTCTGCAGATCCTCCGTGCGCGCGAACGCCACCGAGTGGACGACGATGTCCACCTTGCCCCACTGGCTCGTGAGACTGTCTCGCAACGCCGCGAGCGACGCGTCGTCACCCACGTCGAGCGGCAGCATGGTGGCACCCTGCGGCAGTTCCGGCACCAGCTTCTCGAGATTCTCGCGGAAACGCTCGTGCTGGTAGGTGAGGGCCAGCTCCGCGCCCTCCTCGGCGAATGTCCGTGCTATACCCCACGCGATCGAGCGCTTGTTGGCGACCCCGACCACGAGGGCGCGCTTGCCGGATAGCAGACCCAATGTGCAAACCTCCGTCTGTGCCCCAGGACAGGGGGCGCAAAGTGATGGATAACTGTTCGCCCTGCACCTGCGCGCATCCTACCACCGGCCTGAGGCCAGGAACGAAAGCGCATGGCGTCCAGGCTGACGTCATGATCGCTCGGCGACTCCCGCCACGGCAAGCGGATGCCCTGAGGCATTCCGCCCGGCGCCCTTCGGTACGCGGGCGGCGCGTTCCTGGGGTAGGTAGACGAAGAGTCCGTCCGCTTGATGGCGTCGAGCTGACGGCGCAGGGCGGTTTCCGACGGCAGAGGTAGGGACGGATCCTGCCGGTGCGCCGCATACTGGCGGTCCCACTCCGCCATCGCCCAATTGTAGGCGAAACGCGCCGTCCCCGCCGCCCTGGCGAAGTACGTCGCCTGCCTTCGGCTGGGGTCAAGCGCGATGCGGTGGGCCATCAGCATGCCCTTGCACCTCGAGGGCGACTCTCCTCACCCCACCGCAGCGACCTTCCCCGCAGGTGAGGGCCAGAGGGACGACGTGCCCTGCGCGGAGTTCGCCGAGCCTCGTTCGAAACCCTTCTTCTGGAAGTTCGTGCCCGACTCGAACTCGTCAGGATGGCATGCCTCGAACTCTCGGTACCGCGCTGATCATCCCGTCGAACTTCTCCAATTGCTCATATTGGTTCGGGTTGGCGTCTGGTCGAGCTGTTTGAGCCCTCCCAAAGCAGCCGGATCGCGAATCCTTAACGTGTCTGTGCCACAACTCCAAGCAGGCGGCAACGGGGTCGCAAAC
>JAJYNV010000283.1 GCA_021786135.1 Bacillota bacterium | reverse complement strand
GTAGGTGAGGCCGTCGGTCGATGCTGTCCAGGTGGCGAGATCCGGAATGATCTTGGCCGTGTTGCCGTTGGTCGCATAGGTGACCAGGCCATCGTAGATGCCGTCCATCGGGATGTTGGACTGGACGTCCTGCACGACGGCGGGGTCGAGGGTCGGGAAGTCGCTGGCGAAGTCCATGGTGAAGACGCCGGAGCTTTGACCACCGCTCGCGCTGGCGGTGGCGGGGCCGCCGGTCAGCGCCAGGAGGATGCTCGCAGCAGCGATGATGCCGCCAAGAGACCGCACACTCTTCATCCGGTTACCTCCTTGCCTGAGCACGGGACGAGGATAGGGTCGCGTCGCTGTGGTCATCACCGCCTAATGGCCCGTGGATTCAACGCGTCGTTGAGGCCATCCCCGACCAGGTTGAAGCCGAGGGTGGCGAATACGAGCATTATCCCGGGCCAGACGACGAGTGTCGGGTCCACCAGGAAGAACTTGAAGCCGACGTTCAGCATCTTCCCCCAGGATGGGATCGGGTCCGGGACACCCGCGCCGAGGAAGCTGAGCGCAGACTCCAGGAGGATGTAGTTGGCGATTTGCAGCGTGCCGTAGACGAGGATCGGGGAGAAGGCGTTTGGCAGGACGTGGCGCAGCAAGATGCGTGGCAGGCCGCCGCCGATCGAGCGCGCCGCAGTGACGTACTCGTTCTTTGCGATCGACAGGGTGGCGCTGCGCGCGATGCGCGCCACGCCCGCCCAGCCGAGCACGCCGATCACCGAGTAGACGGTGGCCACGCTGGGGTTCGGAATGACGGAGTCGAGCAGGATGACAAAAAGGATGAAGGGGAAGGCCAGCATGATATCGGTGAAGCGCATCAGGACGTTGTCGAGCCAACCGCCGGCGTAACCTGCGACGATGCCAACGATCGTGCCGATGATCAGGGTGATGAGGGTCCCCATGACGCCCACCTGCATCGAGATCCTGGCCCCGTACAAGAGCTGGCTCAGTTCATCCCGGCCGAGGTTGTCGGTGCCCAGGAAGAAGCCTTTGAAACTCCACTGCGGCGGCAAGGGCGCTCCCACCGCGCTCAGCCCGTTCGGAAACTCGGTCGTCGGGTTGTGCGGTGCAAGGTAGGGCGCGAAGATTGCCAGTGAGACCATCAACACGACGAGGACGAGGCCGAACACCGCGAGGCGGCGCTGCGCGAACCGCCGCATGAAGCCCTGCCACGGCTTCTCGGTTTCGGCCACGACCCGCTCAGGATCGTGGGCAGGTGCGCTGAGCAGCTCCGACAAGACCATCCCTCCGATGTCGCGGCCAAGAGCAAAAGGTGGAGCGCGCTGACTGGATCTACCTGAGATACGTCAGCGTCCTGCACTTGCCCACATACGCACAAACGGGGCACCGCCCACCCGCGCAACACTGCCCATCCTCCAGCGACGCCCGACCCGATAGGGCATGACGGCGCAGCCGCCGGCTCGCAGAAGACATCGGGTCCTCGGCTAGATCGAGCACGTTGCCGTCCCGCAAGTGGATTCCCCTTTGCAGCGTGGGGAGGGCTGATAGATCAGCGGTTCATTGTGCGTGCTGGGTGTACGCACTTCTTAACCCTATATTGGACAGATCGCAACGCAACCGCAAAGAGGATGTGGTGCGCCATCGCAATGCCAGGCGGCGTCAGCGGTCCTGCGTGGGCTCTGCCATTCCTGTGCACCGTTTTGCGAGAACGTACGCGTGATGAACCTGCGGCTCGGAACGTTTGGGCCACTCGTCTCGGAGTTCGCCCAGACGATGTGCGGGCTGGGCATTTCGGACCCTCCGTCGCGGTCGCGAAGAACGTGCGGCGCCGGATCAGGTGCTTGGCGCCAGCTCAGGCGGCTCTCCGGCAACATCGCACGCGCTGTCTCAACCATCCGCCTCTCTTCGCGAGTCCCTGGACTACGTGTCCGAAGCGCCTGCGTCCAATGAGGGACGGACTGGCCAAATGGAGGGTGCGGCGGCGACTCGGGGAGAAGTACACCGCCATACCCATGTGCATGGGGGCATGCCGTGTGTTCGTACTGCCGACCGTCGCTCTTCTCGCCGTGATCGTGATCTACGAGTGGTGGCTTGTGAAGACGCTGCGTGAGGAAATCGCCTATGAACGCACGCGTAAAGGATTTCACACGCGGCGCTACCGCAAGGTGGCGATCGCCTTCGGCGTTCTGCTGGGTCTCGGTCTCGTCGTGGTGGGCTTGATCCTCGTCCGTGCCATCCTTCTCATGCTGTCAGGGTACAGTTGAGCCGACCTGGCACGGGCATACGCCCGCAAACCGAAAGGACGCCCGACCTACCGTCGTCCGGTCCGCCCCTGCCAGCCGCGGGGAAGGCGCAAGGTGCCCTCGTCTTGAGGCTACGTTCCCTACACGGACCCATGGCTCACGTTTGTCTCGCCAGGGCGTGAGATTCGAGATAACATCCCGCGTTATTAAACGTTTGCGCCGAATCGTTTAATAACGTAGGCTGCTATTAAACGTTTGTGCATAAGGAGGGACGCGCTTGCGCCGTGGCCCCAGCGGCCTCTATGAAGTTGTGCCAGGTGGAGTGGAGAGGGTCAGGGCATTCATCCCGTTCCCACTCCCACCATCGCCGCCAATCACCATGGGACCGACGCTGCAAGATCAGCTGGAACAGGCGCTCTTGGCCTTGGGGCGCCTTGACAGCGCCATGTCCTTCCTGCCGCAGCCAGACCTGCTGCTCTATGCCTACGCTCGTAAAGAGGCAGTGCTTTCATCTCAAGTCGAAGGTACCCAATCCTCGCTGTCGGATCTCTTGCTCTTCGAAATGTCCGGGGCTCCAGGTGTTCCCATTCAGGATGTCGTTGAGACATCGCGGTATGTGGCCGCGCTTGAGCACGGCGTGCAGCGACTGCGCGAGGGCTTTCCGCTCTCTTCTCGGCTCCTTTTGGAGATGCACGCGGATCTCCTTGCACATGGCAGGGGCAGCGACAAGCTCCCCGGGGAGTTTCGCCGATCGCAGAACTGGATCGAAGGCTCCAGGCCGGGCAATGCACACTTCGTCCCACCACCGCCCCATGCGGTTGGAGGCGCGATGGGGAATCTCGAAACCTTTCTCCACCGCCAGGACCTGGAGTTCGGCGCTCTCGTTCGCGTCGCACTGGCTCACGCGCAGTTCGAGACGATCCACCCGTTCCTGGATGGCAACGGACGCCTCGGACGGCTTCTGATCAGCCTGTTCCTCTGGGACTCCGGCATCCTGTCGCAGCCCATCCTGTACCTCAGCCTTCACTTCAAGCGACACCGTGACGAGTACTACCGCCTGCTCGACCTTGTCCGCACCGACGGAGACTGGGAAGCATGGCTCTCCTTCTTCCTGGTCGGCGTCGCGGAAACCGCCACAGCTGCGGTGAACACCGCGAGGCAACTGATCGCGCTGGCAGATCGTGACCGTGTGAGGGTTCAAACCGGCGGGCGATCGGCCGGTTCGGCCTTGCGGGTGCTGACCGCGCTTCAATCCCGCCCCCTCCTGTCGCTCCGTGCGACCGCCGACCGGACGGGGCTTTCCTTCCCGGCTGCCGCCAAGGCCATGCAGGCGCTCGAGCATCTCGGCATCGTGGATGAGGTGACCGGCCAGCGGCGCAACCGGGTGTATGCCTACTCCAGCTGCCTCAAAGTCCTGAACGAAGGCCTGGAGCCTCTCTAAGGGCCAAGTCGCGCGTGTGAGGACAGGCCGTCGCCAACCGAGGCCTCGCGCCTGCCCAGGCAAGCCGTCGCGCGGCCCAACGTCCGTCCGGTCATCGATCTACGCCCGTGCGCACTGCGTACCCCCGCAAGACGCGGCGCCGCAGGCCGCGCGGCCCGCCGCCCTTCGCCCGACTAGGCATAGGCGGACGCCACGGTCGGCGCGCGCATTTGCATGTGCGCCAAGAACTCGAGGACACTGTAGGCGTGCGATCATGCGTACGCTTAGTATGCCGTGCGGCCAGCTTCCTACGAGAGGGGTCATAGCTTGGATATCAGCCAGCGTCATGCAGCTGCCGTGATGCCCGTCCAACCCATGGAGACCGAGCTCGAATTGGTGCGAGGCGAAGGTCCCTATCTGTTCACACCGGACGGGACACGCTATCTGGACCTCGCGACGGGAATCGCCGTCAACGCGGTGGGATACAGCCACCCGAAGGTCCTGGCAGCCATTGACGAGCAGGTGCACCGTCACCTCCACCTCTACAGCGGAACAGCCTACCAGCAGGTGCTCGTCGCTTTTGCAGAGGCCCTGCAGAAGGAAATCGGCCCATCGTACAAGCTCTTCTTCGGCAATTCCGGCACCGAGGCGGTGGAGGCCGCGGTGAAGCTCAGCCGCTTCGCCACCGGTCGTCCGGCCGTGATCGCGTTCCGCGGCAGCTTCCATGGCCGCTCGCTGGGCGCCCTGAGCCTGACTGACTCGGCCGCCCGCTACCGCTCCCCCTACGAGCCGCTCCTTCCGGCCGTCTACCACGTGGACTACCCCGCGCCGACGCGCCTCGGCATGACGCCGGACGAGGCACTCGCCCACGTGCAGCAGCAGATCGCACGCCTCCTTGAAACGGACGTGGCACCCGAGCGCGTCGCCGCCATCGTGCTCGAGCCGATCCAGGGCGAGGGCGGCTACGTCATCCCGCCGGACGGCTTCCTGCCCTGGCTCAGGGATCTGACCGCGAAGCACGGCATCCTCCTGGCCGTGGACGAGGTGCAGTCCGGCATGGGCCGTACCGGCCGCATGTTCGCCTACCAGCACAGCGGAATCGAGCCGGACCTGGTCATCATGGGCAAGGCGCTCGGCGGCGGCATGCCGCTTTCGGCCCTCGCCGCCCGCACCGAACTCGCCGACCGCTGGACGCCCGGCGCGCACGGCACCACGTTCGGCGGCAACCCGGTCTCCTGCGCCGCGGGCCTCGCGACGCTCGAGGTGATCCGGGAAGAGTCTCTGATGGAAGTCGCCACGCAGCTCGGAGAAGCGGCCCTGCGCCAGCTGGCGCCGCTCGCGGAGTTGCCGTGCGTCAAGGAAGTGCGCGCCCGGGGCCTGATGATCGCCGTCGAGTTCGCCGGCGCCGAAGGCGGCGCCCGCGCGCAGCAGGTCGTGACGGAGTCTCTCGCCGACCACATGATCCTGCACATGGCCGGATTGAAGCACGAGGTGATCCGGCTCATGCCTCCGCTCAACATCCCGGCGGGCGTCTTCGCGGACGCGCTCGACCGTCTCTCGACCATCGTGCGCCGGGTCTGCAGCGCCAACTGACGGTCCTCGTCCCCCGGACACAAGCCGCCTGCCGCCCGGTGGCAGGC
>JAJYNV010000103.1 GCA_021786135.1 Bacillota bacterium | reverse complement strand
CTTGTCAATGTTCTTGGTCTCCGCCTGCCCGCGGATCGACGCCAGATAACGGGCGGCACGCGGATGCTTGCCGGCGTATGTCTCGATGCCGTCGAACGCCACGAACGGGAGGTCTTCTGCGATTGCCTTGATGTTCTCGGGCACCGCCTCCAGGATCGCGTGCTGGAGCCTGCCCGCGAACTCGAAGCCGCTGGGGCGAAGGATGTGGACGTTGGCCGTATCGACGAGAAGGTCGAAGTCGCTGTCCAGCTTGAAGACGTCGTCGGCGATCAGCTTCAGCGAGTCCGAAACGAAGCGGATCAGGCGCTTCTTGAGAACCCCCTTGAACTGCGACGCGCGCCGCAGCGCGGTCAACCGCCGGTTCTTCTTGTCGGTCAGCCGCGCGAAGTAGCAGAACACGTCGGCCGGGTCGTCGAGCGCACCGGCCACGATGTCCAGATTGGTGGCCTCGTGCAGCTCGCGCACGGAAGTGGCCAGGTCGTCCGTCAGTGGCAGATGGAGGTACTCAATGCTCGCGTGCTTCTCGGACGGTTCGTACTTCGCCGGTCCGTCCTCGTCCTGCTGCATGGCGTCCCAAGTGGCCTGCACCATCTCGCGCAGCGCACCCTGCACGTCTGCATCCACCGGCACGGCGACGAACGTCTGCCCGTCGCCCTCGTCCCGGCCCACGCCGAATTCCGTCACCGTCACTTTATCGAGGTCAAAGTCCAACTTCATGCCTCAGCCTCCAGATAGACGGTGTCGCTCAGGCGGTAGGCGACGAGCCTGGTTCCGGGAGCAAGGCTCACACGGCGCGTGATGAGGGCCTGGCGACTCCTGCCGGTGAGAGGATTGCCGTCGGCTGGCGGATACACCGTAAAGACCCGGTAGCCGAGCGCTGCGAAGATCAGATTCATGTAGTGCAGGTTCAGGTGCCAGAACAGGAACACGATGAACGCCAGCGCGGCGAACGTCGCGCCCAGGTCCCGCCAGGTGCCGATGGCCTCCGAGTAGAACGGCAGGAGCATTGCGAACAGGTAGACGAGGATGTGGTCGCGGTGGTCGTCGGCGGTACCGACGGTGAGCTCGCGCTTATCGGCCTGCTTCTTTGCCGTCCGGATGCGCAGCCACAGGAAGGCATTCGGGACGATGACCATCAACGCGCAGAACCCGATGAACCAGCGGTCGGGGATGAGGCTGTTTCCGCGGATCGCCCACAGGATGAAGAGCGGCGAAATACTGCTGAGAACCATCAGCAGCCGGGCCGCCTTGAGTCCCTCGCGGTGTGTGCTGGCCGGGCGCGCGGTCATGAAGCCGCCCTCTCGATGAACTTCTCCGCATCCTTCACGCGCAGCTCGCCGGAGATGAGCTTGGGCAAAAGCGCATCGCGCAGGGCGGCGAGGGTGCGGGATTCGTGAACGCCCGCGATGATGCGGTCAACGGACGGCTGCAACCTCTCCGTGAATGCGCGGGCGACAGCCTGCGGTGGCAGCGCGACTGTGTAGCGCGCCATCTCGGCCCAACTGGTTCTCGGCATCTTCGTCCCGGTCGAGCCGGCGTTCGTGTACTCGACGAACTCCACGCTCGACACATGACCGAGCACGAAACCAAACCAGACTGCACTCTTCGGAGCAATCACGACGATATCCGTCGAGCACACGCCATCGACTGGCGCGACGCCGACCTTGTGGAAGTACGGCCGGAGCTTTCCGAAGAGGATCTCGCCTTTCCTGAACTCGAACTTGTTGCTTTCGAGACCGTCGGCGACGCCCCAATCGGAGAGTGCGATACACCGCTTCGGCATGTGCTCCAGCGCGATGTAGGGCGTATCCGGCTGGATGCTGTTCGGTTGAACGCCCCGGCGTGGATGATCCGCGACGTCGCCGAGCGTCCCCACCCCCCACCCCTCCGGAATCTCCCCCAACTCCGAATCCACCAGTCGCTCGGGGAAGAGGTCGTAGAGGTGAGCGGGCAGGCCGGGGAGGGACTGGCCGCGCTGCCAGCGGCCCTCCATCTTGGCGCGGACGGGCTCGAAGTCCACGAACCACGCCTTGAACAGCGCCCGCGCCATCTGCTCCAGCGTCTCGCTCATCCGCCGGTTCAGCTCGATCTTGTCGTCCAGCGTGCCGAGGATGTGGGCGATGGCGCGTTGTTCGGCTATAGGCGGCAGTTCGATTCGGAGCTTCCCGAAAGTCGTTTTGTTTAGTATCGGCTGCGCGGAGCCCGCAGCGGCACAGCGAATCTCTGCCTTTCGCGTGCTCAGGTTGTAGTAAACGAACAGCGGATCGTCGCCGGACTCGACAACGATGGAGTTGATCTGTTGGTTCGTGACGCAGTCCTGTCCGGAGATTGCGGCCTTCCCCATATCCGAGCCGATACACGAGACCATGACGGCGCGTTCGGGAATGCGAGAAGTGGCTACCACATCCGCTCCCTCTTCGGTTAGACAACGTGCAGTGGAGTGGATGACCCGTCGTCCATCAAAGTCCGACGGCGTGACAAAGGGGATGTGACCAACGAAGTAATCGCCGCGACTCGATGGCGGCGTTTTTCCGGTGACGATTCGCCCGAGTTGATCGAGAGTCGCTTCCCGCCACTCACCCGCCATACCCCAGCTCCTTCAGGTTGGCGGCAATCGCAGCATCGAGCTTCGCCGCCTCGACGAGCGCACTCATCGACGGCAGCAGTGGCAAGCGTCGCGTGGTGATATTTGCGCGCGTGGTTATCGGATAACCGCGCGCGGTTATTTTATGCGCTGCGCTCATAAAAACGGCCCTTTTTCGCGCCATGCGCGACAAGCAATCCGCGCTCTTCCAAAGACTTGAGTAAACGGTACGCCTGGTGGGGGCCGAGACGGCAGAGTTCGGCTGCCTCGGCGCGTGTAATCCGCCCGTGCTTTTCCACGTATTGCAGCACCATCTGCTCCTGCTGCAAGGGCTCGAATCCGCGCTGGCGGACGTAACCCGCCTTGTCGCCCAGCAGGCGATAGACGGCGGCGGCCAGGTGCCAGGTGCGGCCCTTCTTCTGCCCGCGCTCTTCGACAAGGCCGGCTTCGAGCAGGCCGTGCAGGGTGGCGCGGGCTGCGGCCTCGGGTTTTTGCAGCAGGCGTGCGGCGGCGTCGGTGGTCAGGCTGCGCTCTTGCCACAGGGCGTTGAGGATCAGCAGCTCGTCCAGGCCCAGGGTGCGCCCGCTCTGGCCTTCCGTGACGAGCAGGCGCACGAAATCGAGATTGGCCTTGCCGCCCGGGATGACGAGGGAAACGCCGGTCGAGTCACTGCGCGCGTAGGACGGCGCCGGGCGGCCGTTGCGCAGTTGCTCGTAGAAGATGGTGTCGATGCCGCGCGCGGTGCGCTCGACGATGCCGGCGCGCTTGAAGGCGTCGGCGAGCAAGGGGTTCCTCGGGCGCGGCGCGGTGACGAGCAGGTTGTCCAGGCGCACGCCGTCCGGAAAGCCGCCGGGGTTGCTGATTTCGATGCGGTCCGGATGCCACTGGAGATGCACCGCCCCCAGGCGCAGATAGTCGCGGTGGATGAGGGCATTGGCCACCGCCTCGCGCAGGGCGCGCTCGGGGTAGTCGGGCACGCCGACGCGCAGCAGCCCCACCATCAGCTCCTGCTCGCGGTTGCGGGCGCGGATGCGCGCCTCGATCTCCTCCATGATCCGCAGCAGCGGCCAGCGGAAGAAGTCGTTGACCTCCACGTCGAGCCCGCGCAGCACCTGAAAGGCCACCTCGTGGGCGGGGGCGAAGCGGCGCAGCGCGTCTTCCTTGCCGAATAGCAGCAGCGCCGCCAGACGCACACCGCGCACGCTGCCGTTGGCTTCGACCACGCCTAGCGCCTTGGCCAGTTCCAGATCGGGCAGGTCGAGCAGGCTTTCGTCGCTGCGGCCGCGTCGCTCGCGGATGCTGCGGCGGAAGCGCTCGAACTCCAAGGGGTCGAGGTCCTGCCAGCGGGCCTCGGTGACGAGCTGGGCTGAAGGGTCCAAAATCCCCCGGCTCGCTTGCAGCGACTGCACGGCGTAGCCATCCATCGGCACGCAGGCGGGTTTGCCGTCGCCGCCGATCGTGCGGCGCAGGAACAGGCCGTCTGCGGTGGCTACCGGGTGCTGTTGTGGTGGCACTTCGATCACCAGGACGGCGCGGCCATCGAGTTCGATCAATTCGCTGCGCACGGCCACCGACGGGCGGGTACGACTGGCGATCAGGGCAGCCAGCTTGTTGGGGTCGGTGGTGCCGCCATGCCGCGGGCGAGCGCCGGTGAGGCGGCCGTCGTCTTCGACGCCAATCAAGAGATACCCCGGTCCATCGCCCTGGCGATTGGCCAGACAGGCGACGGCCTTCACGAGGTCGCGGTCGTTGAGCGGCGCGCCTTCCTCGCCCTTGAATTCGACCGCGAGCGTTTCTCCGGTAGCGATCAAGGCGCGGAGTTGGTCCGGCGTCATGGCGAGGATTCGCAAAAGCCCAGCTCCTTCAGATTGGCAGCAATCGCAGCATCCAGCTTTGCCGCCTCGGCCTGCTGCTTGCGCAGTTGTGCAACCAGGCGCGCCATTTTCTCGTCGAAGGGTTCTCCGTCGTCTTCCTGGGCTTCGGCGCCCACGTAGCGGCCGGGCGTGAGCACGTGGCCGTGCTTGCGCACCTCGTCCAGCGGCGCGCTCTTGCAGAAGCCGGGGACGTCGGCGTACTCGCCCGCCTCCTTCTCGCCGCGCCAGGCGTGGTAGGTGGCGGCGATGCGGGCGATGTCCTCGTCGGTCAGCTCGCGGTGGGTGCGGTCTACCATGCGGCCCAGCTTGCGGGCGTCGATGAAGAGCACGTGCTCGCGGCGGTCGCGGAACTTGCCGTTCTTGCGGTCGCGCGCAAGGAACCAGAGGCACGCCGGGATCTGGGTCGAGTAGAAGAGCTGGCCCGGCAGCGCGACCATGCAGTCCACCAGGTCGGCCTCGATCAGGCTCTTGCGGATCTCGCCCTCGCCGGACTGGTTGGAGGACATCGAGCCGTTGGCGAGCACGAAGCCCGCGACACCAGCGGGCGCGAGGTGGTGCACGATGTGCTGCACCCAGGCGAAGTTGGCGTTGCCCGCGGGCGGCGCACCGTACTGCCAGCGCTTGTCATCGCGCAGGCGCTCGCCGCCCCAGTCGGAGACGTTGAACGGGGGATTGGCGAGGATGAAGTCGGCCTTGAGGTCGGGGAAGCGGTCGTTGTGGAAGGTGTCGCCGTGGGCGATCTGGCCCTCGATGCCGCGGATGGCGAGGTTCATTTTGGCCAGGCGCCAGGTGGTGTAGTTGCTCTCCTGGCCGTAGATGCTGATGTCGTTCTTCGCCTTGCCGCCGTTCCCGTTGCCGTTGG
>JAJYNV010000196.1 GCA_021786135.1 Bacillota bacterium | reverse complement strand
CAGGAGCTGTCGGGCGGTCTGCAGGTCGACGGGAGTCTTCTGCTCGTTGCCCAGTCGTACGATGAAGTCGGCGATGTCCTCGACAGGGCGGCCGGCCTCGTGCATGCGGAAGAAGTTGTGGATGTTTACGATCTGCTTCAGGTCTCCGTCCTCGAACACGATCGTCTGGTCGTCGGGCAGATACTCCATCTGCGGCCCGCCGCGGGCAACGATCGCCTGCGCCAGCGCCTCTCCGAAAGCATGGACCTTCTCCACGGGACCCTCTCCTTTCAACGCGAACGCCCCCTGCTCGGAGCAGGAAGCGTCGGTGCTGCAGGCAAGATCAGGCGGCCTCTCCGAGCATGCGCATCACGCGCAGCCAGTCCTCGATGCGGAACTCCTCGATGAACAGGATCTCGTTCTCCTGGAGCGTCGAGATGAACTGGTCGGTGAACGCCTGGGCCAACGCCTCGGCGCTGTTCAGGTTTTCGGTGCGGCCGAAGTAGTCGGTAAGGATGGAGAGCCCCGTGTTGGTCTTCTGCGCCCCGTAGCTCCACCCGATGTCACAGGGGTAGGCGCGCAGCGCCTCGATGGGCTCCAGCGCGGACCCGTTGAAGAAGTGGACCTTCGCCTGGTCTCCGGTTGCGATCCCGATGTAGCAGCGCTCGAGTTCCTCGACCTTTGGCACGGTTCTCCCTCCTCTGGGCGGTCGCCCTTGCGTCTTTTCGGACGAGGGTGCCGCATCGGCACCTCCCAGGCCGCAACCCGCGAGCGGGAGGCAAGGGCGGCCAGAGGCCGGCCGCGCAGCGGCGAACCCTTGCCACAGGCGAGCGGGGGTGGCATCGCTATCTCTGGTATCTGGCTATGCACTTGACTCCGGTGCTCACCATAGGTGGGACAGACGAGCCGCGAAGAGCGAGTGTGGGCGAGTTTGCTTCGTCGTGCAGAACTCACAGGAATTTGGGTACCGCTCAGCCTCGGCACTGATTGATGAAAGGGGGGTCCCATGCTGGCACGACAGTAGACATACCGCCAACTTCTATGTATAATGAAGTTGCCTTTTGGCTGGGTGCCACGAGCTCGCTTCGGACAGATCCGGCCCTGTTCATCGAGTCACCGGATCTGAAGGCGTCAAGATCGACACCGACTCTTGAGGAGGTACGAAACGATGGCGGTCGCCAGGATCTTCGCCGAAGAGACAATGCAATTGCTGCTGACTGACCTCTTCCCCGGCGCCCGCCTGATTGTCGCGGCAAACCGTGCTCCGTTCCGGCGTGTCGAATCGCAGCATGGCGCAACACTTTGGCAGCGTCCTGCGGGAGGCGTCACCGCAGCGCTGGACCCGCTGCTACGCGAGACGGGTGGCGTCTGGTTCGCCGCCGAGTCCGGATCCGAGCAGGATCTCGCTGTTCCGCCAGAGGAACCAAGCTACCGCGTTTTGGTTCTCGGCGTACCGGAAGACGTCTACCGCGGCTACTACACCGGCTATGCCAACTCCGGCCTCTGGCCACTCTGCCACAACCTTGTTGAGCGTGCCCACTTTCATTCCCGGGACTGGATCAGCTATCGCCAGGTCAACCGTATGTTCGCCGCACGCATTGCTTCGGTCGCCAGTGCACAGGACCTCGTCTTTGTGCACGACTACCAGCTTGCGCTGGTGCCCGGTTATCTCCGCCAACTCGGCTACAAGGGGCCGATCGCCCACTTCTGGCATATCCCATGGCCCCCAGCCGTCGTGCTGCGCCTCCTGCCGGAACGACGCCTTCTGCTGCAAGGGCTACTCCAAGCCGATTGGCTGGGCTTCCAGACCCAGGAGTCGGTGGACGCGTTCGCATCGGCTGCGATGGCTGAGCTTGGGGTAACACCTTGCCGCGACGGACACGGCCTCTCGCTTACATATGAGGGACATGTGACGCGGCTCGCTGCCGCACCGATCTCAATCGACATCCAAAAGATCGAGGAACTTGCTGCGACCCGCCTAACCCAAGAGCGCATGGTCAAGCTCCGCGAGCATCTCGCTCTGGGCCAAGAGAAGTCGCTCCTGTTGGGCGTCGATCGCCTCGACTACACGAAGGGCATACCCGCTCGCCTCGAAGGCTACGCTACCCTTCTGTCTCGTTATCCGTCGCTCGTCGGAAAGGTGCAGTTCCTGCAGATTGCAGTGCCGACCAGGACTGAGATCTCGGATTACCGTCGGCTTGCAGTGTCGGTGCGTCGTCGCGCCAGGGAGCTCAACCGGCGCTTCGGTCTCCCGTCGTGGCCCGCGGTACGCCTCATCGAGCACAACCTGCGCCTCGACCAACTCGTCGCGCTGTACCGCATCTCTGATGTCGCCGTCGTCTCGTCGCTCTATGACGGGCTCAACCTTGTTGCCAAGGAGTACGTCGCCGCGCGGATCGACGAAGGCGGTGCGCTGTGCCTGAGCGAAACCGCCGGTGCCTACGAGGAATTGCCTGCCGCCTTCCCGCTCTCGCCGCTCAGCTCCGAACGGGTTGCGGAGAGTCTGGCACGCGCCCTCTTCGCGCCTGTGGAGGAGCGTAAGCAGCGCATGCGGAGTCTACGTGCCGCCGTTACCCAAAACACGGTGCACACTTGGCTTGGCCGTGTCCTCTCCGGTGTGCGTGAGGCCACTTTGATTTCGTGATCCAACCTGACGATTCGGACCCTGCTCTAGGATGTTCGTAGAAGACCTGTCCACCCCTACGACTCGACGCGATGCGCATGCTGGAGTCCGAGTAGATCGGGCTGCCGCCCATACTGCGCGCATTGTGAACCAGCAGGGCGACGTGCGCGCCCCCTGTTCGGGTGACGTAGCCCGTGGTCTCGAACTCCTACTGCCAGTCTCGACCCGTGATCGAGTCGCCGAAGGAGAGCCTGACGCGAGTTTGACTGTGGGCGGCGTCCTCGAGTGCGGCGAAGACCATGCTGGGTGTCCCGACTGGGTAGAGGGTCTCGTGAGTCCCCACCTTGGCCACGATGAACTCGCTGTCGCCGAGCATCTTGTGAGAGCCCTGGTCGAGGCCCATCTGCCGGCGGATAGCGCACTCCAGGCAAAGCACTCGGTCGCGCGGGGCCGGCGTCAGCTCCCATTCGAAGTCCGTGCGCCGGCCGCACTGGCTGCAGATCCGCTTGAACACGGCCGCGAGCTGCTTGTCGACGTCCCTACGGGAGAGTCCGAGCGAGAAGATCGTCGCGTCGTCCACCCGCTCGATCCGGTGCTTTCCGGCGCGTGCCCACAGGCGCACGACGCGTCCGCCCTCGATCTCCCCAGTGAGGCCGCCCGGCAGCCGGGCATTCTGCAATGCGCTACGCATGGCGCCGTGCCCCCTCGACTGTGACCGTGATCGGGTCATGCAGTCCCTCGACCGTCCAGCGGCCACTGCGGGCGGAGCCACGCACAGGAAGAAGGGGGCGGTCGTTGCCGGCCAGACGGAACAGCTCGACGAGACGCTCAGCACGCTGGATGGCTTCCGTGCGGCTGGCGCAGGTCAGGTTCACAGGCTTGTCCAGCCCGACCTGGATGCGAATGCGGTTCACGGCACACACCTCCGATCAAAGGCGAAGCCCCCGGCACTCGACCGGGGGCTGTCGTCGTAAGATCAGTCCTTCGAAATGACCTTGAACTTGGAGAAGCGTGCATCGCAGTCATGGCATACGAAGGGCGTCCGCCTTACAGCCGTCTGCGAGTCCCAGTCGACGTCGGGGCCGCCGGTGTACTCGACCGTCACGCTCCCGTCGCCCTCGACCTCGGGGACGACACCGGCCAGCCCAGTGATCGTGTTGACCTCGGAGAAGCGTCGCGAGGAGCCGCACTTCGGACAGACGGCGATCTTGCTCATTCCGTGGCCTCCTCGATCATCTCGTTGATGTCCTCGTCGGACAGCATCTCGATCTCGACCTTGGCGACGCGCTCTCCCCACGGGTGGCCGAGATCGACGATCGTGGCGTAGATGCAGTAGACGCCATCGCCGACGCCGGAGGAGAACGCCACCGTGAGGCCCTCGTGCCCCAGCTTGTACGGGATGCCGCCGCCGTGGTCTGGGCTGTCGGTCGCGGCGCAGATCCGGTCGTACGTCCCCTGCCGGACGATGACCGCGGCGACGCGCCATCTCGCCGCCTTGGCCTCCTTGGCAATCGTCTCCTGAAGCACCGCATAGTCGTCGAAGCCGGGGTGCGAGAACGTGACGTGGTAGAAGGTCCGCCCCGTCTGCTCGATCTGCGCCCCAGGACACGTCTTGCGCAGCCACTCCGCGGTGATGGCCGCGTCCACGCCCCAGAAGTTCACGCGGATCGCCTGGGCGTTGTCGTTGCGAACCCACTCGCCATCGACGTAACACGGGTCCATCACCATGAGCTGACCGGAGTCAACGCCCACGGTGCCGAGAAGCACGCGACGGGACTTCATGGACACCACCTCGCTTGTCAAATCTGGGTGCAGAGAGAGCACAAGGTCGCACCGCTTTCAGGCGTGCGCCCTTGTGCGACGGATCTCTCAGGGAGCGGGAGCGATCTGTCTGACGGGCGGCGGTAGGAGCCGTACACCGCCGAGTTGGACCAGACCGTGCTGGAAGTCGATCGTCAGCGAGCCGTACAGGCGGCTCAGGACGTAGGGACCCACGAGCGGCGGACCAGACCAGTTGGAGAGCCCGTACACTGTGACGGTCGCGCTCCTGTCGCCGATCGTGAGTGTGGCCGTCTCCACGTTTGCGACACTGCCACCGGTGACGCCCGTGAGGGTTTGCTGTCCCTGTGGCGTACCTTGGATCTGTGTAAACGTGTTCTGGTTCACGACAATGCCGGACATCTCGTTGCCGGTGTCGATCTCGCATGCGGTCGTCGAGACAGCATCACCGATGGTGCAAGACACCTCGATGGGCGTCGCTTGCACCTGGTCGGAAAGGATCGGTGCCTGCAGCGCTGCCACCGTCTGTGGCGGAGTGCCTCCTGCGGAGGCTATGGCCGCGCCGCTTGCCGCAAGCAGGAGGATGACGGCAACGAGCCGCGCCCGGCGCCCGAAGATGATCAACCTGGACATTGCAAGACCTCCTACCGTTCTCTGTCGCGCGCGAACTCCCTGAGCGGGATCACGTAGGCCCGGTGGAACCGCTCCCTGTGCTCGCGCCTGTGCCTGGCCGCACGCTGTTCGCGCACGATGCGCGGAGCGATGGCGAGCAGGAGCACCCCGGCAGTGGCCGCGAGCCCCGCGATCATGCGAGCCTCCGGCCGAGCTGCACGCTGCTGCGCGTGAGCAGAGCGGCCATGCGTCGGGTCTGGCGGAGGATGCGGTCGTAGGCCGCCGGCTGCTCCGCTTCAGGCACCTGCACGGCGCCGCGGACGGCGGCAAGCTGCGGCGAGATCCGCCGCCCGCGCTCGAATCCTCGGAT
>JAJYNV010000353.1 GCA_021786135.1 Bacillota bacterium | reverse complement strand
CCGGCCGCCGGCCTCTCCATCGGCGAGATCGCCAGTCGCATCGGCTCGGACAGACCATGGGTCAGCCAGGTGGTCGAGCAGCTGCGCAAGGAGGGCCTGCTCGAACGAACGCAGGACGAGGAGGATCGCCGGCGCGTGCGCGTCCGGCTCACTCCGCATGGCAGGCGCCTCGCGGCCGACCTGCGCATGGCCCTCACCGCCGAGATCGAACGCCTCTTCGCCGGCATCCCGGCCGCACAGCGGCCGGCGGCGCACGCCTTTCTGCGCCTCCTGGCGGAGGCCTTCGACCGCGCGCGCTCTCAGGCGAACTGAATCAGCGCCCCGCGCGCGCCCGCGCGACGATGAGCACATCGGCATCATGCGTCTCGCGCAGGATGCGATCGATCACCGAACCGTGCAGGATCTCCTGCAGCCGCGTACGCCTGGTCTCGCCCAGGATGATCTGCGTCGCACCCGCGTCGCCGGCGATCTTGACGAGCCGCTTGGCGACCTCCGCATCCTCGGCACGGATCACCTGCGCACCGAGTTCCGTCGCCAGGCGCAGGTTGCGATCGAGCGCCCGCGCCTCCTTCAGCGAGGGAGTATGGCCGGGTTTCTGCACCGTCGCGACCAGGAGATCGCCCTTCAGTCTCTGCGCCATGCGATAGCCGCGGCGAATCAGCACCTGACCGAGCTCGGTCGCGGTGACGCAGACGAGGACGCGGTCCTTGGTCGGCCAGGGATCCGTGATGTTGTGGGCGCGGCGGTACTCGCCGAGATCCTCGTCGGTCTGGTCCGCCACGGTGCGCAGAACAAGCTCGCGCAAGGCGGTCAGGTTGCCGAGGCGGAAGAACTTGTCGAGCGCCTGCTGCGTCTGGGCAGGCGGATAGACCTTGCCTTGCCGGAGGCGCTCGACGAGCGCCTCCGGGGCGAGGTCGATGAGTCTGAGCTCGGTCGCCTCCGCGACGATCGCATCCGGTACCGTCTCCCGCACCCTGATGCCCGTGACCTGCGCCACCACGTCGTTGAGGCTCTCAAGGTGCTGGACGTTCAGCGTCGAGTGCACATTGATGCCGGCCTCGAGGATGGTCCGCACGTCCTGCCAGCGCTTCTGGTTGCGCATGCCGGGAGCGTTCTGATGCGCCAACTCGTCGATCAGGACGACGTCCGGCGCCCGGCGCAGCACGGCGTCCAGGTCCAGCTCCTGGCGCACGATCGACCCCTGCGGCACCTCGAGCGGCGGCAGCACCTCGATCCCCTCGAGCACGGCGGCGGTCTCCGAACGGCCATGCGTGTCTATCACGCCTGCGACGACGTCGATGCCGTGCCCCTGCATCTCGTGCGCCTCGCCCAGCATGGCGTACGTCTTGCCGACGCCCGCGGCGGCGCCGATGAAGATCTTGTGGCGCGCGCGCCGCAGCCGCTCGATCTGCGCCAGCACCTCTTCCGAGGTGCGCCGGCGGTAGTCGCTCATCGCCCTTCGAGCTGGCGGAGGGCGAGATTCAGCTCGAGAACGTTCACCCTTCTCGGCCCGTAGATCCCGAGGAGCGGCTCTTCGGTCTCGCCCGCGACAAGCCGCCTGAGCTCCGCCGGGTCGAGACCTGTCGCCTTGGCCACCGCTGGCACCTGCGCGAGCGCCGACTGCAGGGTGATCTCCGGATCGAGGCCGGACGCCGAGCTTTCGACAAGGTTGGCTGGCATCGCGCCTGTCACCTGTCCCTTGAGCGCCGCGATGTTCGCCTTGATCTCGCTCAGGAGGGCTGGGTTTGTCGGCCCCAGGTTCGAGCCCGAGGAATTATCCGCGTTGTAGGGCTGCGCCTTGCCGCTTACGGCGTTCACCGTGGCGGAGGGGCGACCGTGAAAGTACCCGGGCGCCGTGAAGCTCTGGCCGATCAGCGCCGAGCCGATGACCTTGCCGCTTTGGACGATGAGCGATCCGTTCGCCTGGTACGGGAAGAGGATCTGGCCGATCCCGACCAGCACGAGAGAGTAGCCGAGACCGAGCACCACGAGGAGCGTAAGCGCTAGGCGCAGGTTGCGCCAGATGTCGAGGATCACGCGACGAGCCTCCTCCCTAGATGTGCGCAAGCCCCATGGCTGTCAGGGCGAGATCGATGAGCTTGATGCCGACAAACGGCAGTACCATGCCGCCGACGCCGTAGATCAGGATGTTGCGGCGCAGCATCTCGGTCGCGCCCATCGGCCGGTAGCGAACGCCCCTCAGCGCGAGGGGGATGAGCGCCGGGATGATCAGGGCGTTGAAGATGAGGGCCGAGAGGATCGCGCTCTGCGGTGACGTCAGGTGCATGACATTGAGCCCCTGCAGAGCCGGCACCGCCACCACGAACATCGCCGGGATGATCGCGAAGTACTTCGCCACGTCGTTGGCGATCGAGAAGGTCGTGATGGCGCCGCGCGTGATTAGAAGCTGCTTGCCGATCGAGACGACCTCGATCAGCTTGGTGGGGTCGGAGTCGAGGTCGACCATGTTGCCGGCTTCCTTCGCGGCGCTGGTGCCCGAATTCATCGCGAGCCCGACGTCCGCCTGCGCCAGGGCCGGCGCGTCGTTGGTGCCGTCGCCGGTCATGGCGACGAGTTTGCCCTCGGCCTGTTCCTGACGGATGCGGCGCATCTTGTCCTCGGGCTTCGCCTGGGCGATGAAGTCGTCGACACCGGCCTCGCGCGCGATTGTCGCGGCCGTGAGGGGGTTGTCGCCCGTGACCATGATCGTGTGGATGCCCATACGCCGCAGCGCGGCGAAACGATCCTGCAGGCCCGGCTTGATGATGTCCTTGAGGTGGATGACGCCCAGCACCCGTCCGTCCGCGATGACGCCGAGCGGCGTGCCGCCAGCGCGGGCGATCTCTGCCGTGACGGCGTCGAGCTCAGGCGGCAGCTCGGATCCTGCCTTCTCCGCCATGTGGCGGATGACGTCGACGGCCCCCTTGGAAATCTCTCGACCGTCCCCGAGCACGACACCCGATCGGCGCGTCTCGGCCGAGAAGTCTATCGCCGTGGACCCCCTCAGCTCGTCCGGATTCGCTGTCTGCCCCTCGCGCTCGGCCAGCACGACGATGGACTTGCCCTCGGGTGTCTCGTCGTGGGCCGAGGCCAAAAGCGCCGCATGGACGAGCTCGCCGTAGTCCACGCCAGGCATGGGCATGAAGGCGTCGGCCATTCGGTTGCCCAGCGTGATGGTGCCCGTCTTGTCGAGGATCATGGTGTCCACATCGCCCGCAGCCTCTACCGCGCGCCCGGACTTGGCGATGACGTTGAACCGGATGACCCGGTCCATGCCGGCGATGCCGATCGCGGACAGGAGCGCGCCGATCGTCGTCGGGATGAGGCAGACAAGAAGCGCGATCAGGGTGGCCACCGAGAGGTGTGCGTGCAGGTATCCGCCCATCGGCGGCAGGGTGTCGATGACGATGAGGAAGATGAGCGTGAGGGCGGCCAGCAGCACCGTGAGGGCCAGCTCATTCGGTGACTTCTGGCGCTCCGCACCCTCCACAAGGGCGATCATGCGGTCCAGGAACGATTTGCCGGGTTCCTGCTCGACGCGCAGCTCGATCCAGTCCGACAAGACCCTCGTGCCACCGGTGACGGAGGAGAAGTCGCCGCCGGCCTCGCGGATCACCGGCGCCGATTCCCCGGTGATGGCCGATTCGTCGATCGACGCGACGCCCCGCACGATCTCGCCGTCGGCGGGAATCATCTCCCCCGCCTCGACGCGCGCGAAGTCGCCCTTGCGCAACTGCGATGCGGGCACCTCGCCGATCAGGCTGCCATCCTCCCCGATGCGGCGGGCAATGGTCTCCGTGCGCGTACGCCTGAGGCTCTCGGCCTGGGCTCGCCCCCGACCCTCGGCGAGGGCCTCGGCGAAGTTGGCGAAGAGCAGTGTGACGATGAGGATCACCGTCACGAGGATGTCATAGGCCCTGGCGCCTGTCGCGACAGGACCGCCGAAGATGCCGGGGGCAAAGCTCATCAGCAGCGTGACGGCCGTCCCCGCCTCGACGACGAACATGACGGGATTGCGGTACTGCACGCGCGGGTCGAGCTTGCCGAAACTGTCGCGCAGCGCACGGCGGAAGACGCCCTGATAGGAAATGCCGCGTACCATGGTCAGAACACCTTTCCGGCCAGCATGGCCAACTGCTCCGCGATCGGTCCTAGGGCCAGCACCGGGAAGAAGGTCAAGGCGCCCACGATCAGGACGACGCTGAGATAGATCCAGCCGAACGTCCAGGTGTCGGTGCGCAAGGTGCCGGATGTAGCCGGCACCGTCTTCTTCGCGAGCAGGGAGCCCGCGATGTAGAGCATCAGCAGCATGGAGAGATAGCGGCCGAGCAGGATCACGATACCTGTGGAGACGGCGTAGAACGGCGACGCGGCACCGAGGCCCGCGAACGCGCTGCCGTTGTTGGCGGCAGACGAGGCGTACGCATAGACGACCTCCGAGATGCCGTGGAAGCCTGGATTGAAGATCCCTGCCTGCCCGGCAGGCGTAGCCAGTGCCAGAGCCGTCGCGCCGAGGATGATGAAGGGGTGGATGAGCATGGCGGCTCCCGCCGCCGCAACCTCCCTCGTCTCGATCTTTTTGCCGAAGAGCTCCGGCGTCCGCCCCACCATGAGGCCGGTGATGAAGACGCTGAGGAGGACGAACATCAGGATGTTCAGGAGCCCCGCGCCCTTGCCGCCGAAAACCGTGTTGAGCATCATCTGGAAGAGCGGAACGAAGCCGGCGAGCGGCATCAGGCTGTCGTGCATGGTGTTGACGGCGCCGGTCGTGTAGGCCGTCGTCAGGGTGACGAAGAGCGAACTTCCGCTCATGCCGAAGCGCGTCTCCTTGCCTTCCCAGTTCGCGCCGAGGGTGCCGAGCAGCCGATGCACGAGGGGGTTGCCCGCAGTCTCGGAGCTGTAGACGACGACGAGTAGCGCCAGCATCAGCGTCATAGTCACGCCAAAGATGATCCAGGCCTGGCGCCGGTTCTTGATGTAGTGGC
Organism: Bacillota bacterium; assembly: GCA_021786135.1. GTDB lineage: Bacteria > Bacillota > Sulfobacillia > JAJZYS01 > JAJYTV01 > JAJZQO01. The sequence continues at coordinate 391 of JAJYNV010000353.1, read as the reverse complement.
CGAACGTGAAGACTAGGGATGTGGGCAGCAGGGACATCAGGAGCTCCTCGATCAGGTTCGAGAGAGGAGTGGGATTCTCGAACGGGTGGGCGGAATTGACGTTGAAGATGCCGCCGCCGTTCGTGCCGAGCTGCTTGATCGCCTCGAAGGCGGCCGCCGGCGCGCGCGCGATGACCTGCGTCGCGCCTGTGATGGTATGGGCGATGGCGGGGCCCAGGAGCGTATCCGGCACGCCTGTGGCGATCAGGGCGATGGCCGCCACGAACGCGATGGGCAGGAAGATGCGGGTCACGGCGCGCACGAGGTCGCGGTAGTAGTTGCCGAGATCCCTCTGGCCCGCGACGAAACTGCGCACGAAGGCGACAGCCACGACGAGACCGGCCGCCGGCGT
>JAJYNV010000347.1 GCA_021786135.1 Bacillota bacterium | reverse complement strand
CGGTGTGGTAGCCTGGAGACGTCATGCCCAATTCCCATCTCATATCCGTGTCGGGTCGAGGCTTCCGCATCTTCCTGGCCGGCCGTACCGTGAGCGAGCTCGGCTCCCGCGTCACCCGGGAGGGGCTGCCGATCATCGCGGTCCTGCTGCTGCATGCGACCGCTCAGGATCTCAGCCTGATCGCGGGCTTTTCCTATATTGTCGCGCTCGTCGCGGCTCCGCTCGCCGGTGTGCTGGCCGACCGCAGCCGGCGGCGTCCGCTCCTGGTCGCAGCGGACATTTTCCGAGCGGCGGTCTTGGCGCTTCTCACCCTCTTCGCTCTTCTGGGACTCCTTCAATTCTGGCAGCTGCTGCTCGCGTTCTGCCTGGTCGCCGCCCTCAACACGCTCTTCGACGTGGCCGACCAGGCATGGTTGCCAGGTCTCGTGGGCCGCTCGCAGCTCGAATCGGCCAATGCCGCGCTCTCCGTGGCAAGCGCCATCGGCGAGACAGGCGGTCCGGCCTTGATGGGCGTTCTGATCCAGTTCCTCGGCGGACCCCTGACCATCCTGAGCGATGCCGTCTCCTACCTTGCCTCGGCCGTCACCCTGCTGCAACTGCATAACCCGGAGCCGCCACCTGTCCGCATGCGCCAGCACGTCACGCTGGCCGTCCGCGACGGTCTTGCGGCGCTCTGGCGCCATCCCCTGCTGCGGCCGCTCGCAGTGGCCGCTGCCCTTCTGAGCCTCTCCGGCGGCATCTTCGATGCGCTCTACGCCTTTTTCGCCCTCAGGGACCTGCATCTTTCGCCCTTTGCGATCGGTATGCTGATCACGGGCGGCGGTCTCGGAGCACTCCTCGGCGGCGCGATCGCTCCCAATCTGGCGCGACGATTCGGTCTCGGCCCCGTCACACTCTACGGCCTCCTGGGCTTCGGGCTCCTGACCCTGCTGGTGCCGTTGGCACCGGTGACTCCCCTCACCGCCTTCATCTGCCTGCTCGCGGCACAGTTCTTCGGTGACCTCGCCTCGACGCTGTTCAGCTTCGGCGAGGCCGTGCTGCGTCAGTCGGTGACGCCAGGTGCCTGGCTCGGGCGGATCAGCGGCTCCCAGCGCCTCCTCGGCAACGTGCTTGGCGCCGTGGGGGCCTTCGGCGGAGGCCTGATGGCCGGCTCCTTCGCGGTACGGGGGGCCCTCGGCGTCGCGGCGCTATGCTCCCTGCTCGGACTCCTCTGGCTCCTGCGCTCCCCCCTGCCGCGGCTTGCTGCGGCACCTTCGGGGGAGCCGGACAGCTTCCCCGCCTGACATCGCACACACTTTTATCGGCAGGAGGACACCATGCGCCCTACCTATCCCCATCTCTTCTGGGACCTCGACGGCACTCTCACCGACCCGAAGGAGGGCATCACCAAGTCTGTCCAGCACGCGCTCGGGCGCCTCGGCATCCCCGCTCCGGATCTCGATGCGCTGACACCTTTCATCGGCCCGCCGCTGCTGGCATCGTTCCAGGATCTCTACGGTCTTGATCGCGCCAAGGCCAGGCAGGCGATCGGCTACTACCGCGAGCGCTTCGAGGTGCAGGGCATCTTCGAGAACAAGGTGTTTCCCGAGATTCCGCCGCTCCTCACGGAACTCGCCCGTCTCGGCGTGCGCATGGCCGTCGCCACATCGAAGCCGCGTCCGCTCGCCGCTCGCATCCTGGAACACTTCGACCTCCACCGTCACTTCTACGAAGTGTACGGTGCGGACATGAGCGGCACGGTTTCCGCCAAACGCGACGTTCTAGGCCTCGCGGTGGAGGCCCTGTCACCCGAGGAGCGGCGGGCCGCCGCCATGATCGGAGACCACCCGGTCGACGTAGAGGCGGCGCACCACCACGGTCTGCCGTCCATTGCCGTGCTCTATGGCTACGGCGATCCTGAGCGGCTGCGCGAGGCCATGCCGCATCGGATCGCCGCCAGTGTCCATGACCTGCGCAATATCCTGCTGGGGCCTTAGAGATCGGCCGCTTCGTGCATGTCGCGCCACAGGCTCAGGATCGTGTCGGCCACGATGCGGCCCGCGGTGCGCGGCGCCGTGATGCCTGGCAGCCCGGGCGCCAGATGGGCCTGGATGCCCAGCTGCTTGGCCGCCGCGAAGTCGGTTCCTCCCGGAGCCGACGCGATGTCGATGATCACGCTGCCTGGCGCCATGCGGCGCAGCACCTCCGCCGAGAGTACGGGCGCCGGAATGGTGTTGAAGACCACCTCCGCGTCGGCCGCCAGGTCCGCGAGATCGTCCATCCGATAGGGATGGACGCCCAGGGCATAGGCACGCGCGATGTCGACCGATCCCCGCGCGCAGACCGTGATGTCCGCCCCGAGCCCGCGCAAGGTGCGCGCCAGCACAGTGCCGCTGCGGCCGAATCCCAGCACCAGGATGCGACTGCCATGCAGGGTGTGCTCCGTATGCTGGATCGCAAGCTGGATGGCTCCTTCTGCGGTTGGAACAGCGTTGCGCCACGCGAACTCGTCGCTCTCGCGGAACTCGACGAGCGTGACGCCTCGTGACGCGCAAGCCTGTCGCAGGGCCTGGGTCGCTGCGCCGATGAAGAGAGGCGTGCCCGGTCGCACGTGTCTCAAGGTCTCCTGCGTCAGTCGCGGCGGCGGCACGTCGGCCGGCACGATCACGTACGCCACCTGTCCGAACCGATCGACGCCGCCTACCGGCGCCAGCAGGAAGTCAGCCCACTCGAGCACGTCATCGAGCCTGTTGCCGAGGTACTGCACATCGTCGGGCCACGGCAGGCAGACGGCCCGCACGTCCATGCCATGGACGGAAAAGATCCGTGCCACCTCGAGTTCCCGCCGGTCGCCGCCGATGATGCCCACCCGCACTCCCGTGAGATCGGATGCCACGCTGCCACCTCCCCGGGTCCGGCGACATGGTATGCGTCCACCTGCTCGCGGGTGCCGCAGCAAATGAAGGAGCCGGCCCGCGTGGGCCGGCCCGCGACCTTTGTCTGCTTCAGTCCATTTCCACGTCGTGTGCGCCTTGCGCCTGCACCACGCTGCGCGCCGTCTCCATCTTCTCGCCGTCGCCCTGGACGGTCACGACGGAGTGGCCGTGGCGCAACTCGTCCTCATAGCGTTTGGTGCTCGCCTGGGGGATGCCCATGTCCATGAAGGCGCCCGCGAGGCCCCCCGCTGTTGCACCGGTGAGCGCCGCCGCGAGCGGTCCCGCGGCGAGCAACGGACCGATGCCCGGAATGGCGATGGCGCCGGCTGCCGCAAGCAGGCCTGCCGCACCGCCGACGCCCGCACCCCAAGCTGTACCGTCCATGACGGAATCCTGCTGCCCGCCGCCCTGTCGCCTCTGCCTGTCGTCAGGTGTGACCAGCGAGACATCCTTGTCGCTGAAGCCCTGCTTCTCGAGCTGCCTTACGGCCTCGCGTGCCCTGTCCTGGTTCTGGAACGCCGCCACCAACGTGTGAGCCATCGCTCATCCACCCCCGAGACATACCTTCCCCGGGGGCCCAGCGATCAATCCCTGAGCTTCGGCGACTCCACCTCGACGATCATGACCTCCGGTCCGATGCGGCGCACCGCCTCCCATGGGATGGCAAGCGAGCGGCGCCGCTGCCAGAGCCCGCCGCGCGCCGGCAGCAGGAGTTCCTGGATCTCGCCCGTCTCGGGGTCGAAGAGGATCTCCGTCTCGCCCACGAGACCGACGCGCGCGCCGTCGTACAGGTTGATGATCTCACGGCTGTGCAGTTCCGATAGGCGCATGCCTCGTCCCCTCCGCGTAGAGCCTATGCGGTCCGGGGCATCGCCATGCGCCTCAGCGTCCCGTGTGTCCGAAACCACCCTCGCCGCGCGCGGTGTCGTCGATCTCACCCTGCCGGAACGTTGCCCGGACGACAGGGGCCAACACCAGCTGCGCCACGCGTTCGCCGGCCTTCACGGTGTAGTCCGTGTCGCGCAGGCTGTGCAGCAGCACCTTGAGCTCGCCGCGGTAATCCGGGTCGATCGTGCCGAAATGCGCAAAGATGCCTTCGTGTAGCGCAAGGCCTGAGCGCGGACGCACCTGTGCCTCATAGTCCCGCGGCAAGCCGAGGGCAATCGCCGTTGGCACCAGGGCCCTTCCGCGCGCGGGCACCACGACATCCTCCGCCGCGAAGACGTCGTAGCCCGCCGCGTCCGGGGACGCCTGGTGCGGCAGGCGTCCCCCGGGACGCAGGATGCGCACCGTCACCTCTAACACCGTTTCTACTCCCCCTCGAGCAGGTCCAGGAACGAACCGTGAAACAGACCGGACTCGGGATGCAGCCCAACGATGCGCCAGGATGAGAGATCGAGCATGGACTGGGCTTCGCGCCTGAGGTCCTCCCCCCTGACCGCCGCAATCCGCCCCAATTCCTCCTCGACGCTCTCGCTGCGGCCCAGTTGGAGAATCTGCAACGCCTCGCGCTCCACCCGTGCGAACGGCGAATCGAGCGACAGCAGGAAGGCCCCAACGGCCGAGCGCCGCAGCCGATCGACGTCCTCTTCCAGCCAGCGCATGCGGCGCAGCGCCCTTCCCTCCCTCGCGATCGCCGCTAGGCCCTCGCGCAAGCCAGTCTCCGAGAGGTCCGCATAGGCGGCCCAGAGGCCGCCGGTGCGATAGGCGGTGTCATAGCTGTAGACGCCGTAGGAAAGGGCCAGTTCCTCACGCAGGCGCATGAAGAGCCTGGCGTTCGGGCCGCCGCCGAACTCCTGCACGAGCATCTCCTGCGTCCCCAGCAGCGGATCACCCAGGCTGCGGGCAGGCCCCCCCACCGCGACATGCACCTGCGACGCCTGGGCGACCTCGGCAGCCGCCTTGGACGGCGAGAGTCGCCGCCGTCTGGGCTGCAGGCGCGGCGGCGGGGCTTGCGGCAGAAACACGGTCTCCGCGAGGCGCCGCACCTGCTCCCGGTCAACCGGCCCTGCGACAGCCAGCACAGCTCCGTCGAGCCGCCAATGCCCCGCATGGAAGGCGCGCACGGCTGCGGCGTCGAGTGATGCCAGTTCGGCCGGTTCGCCGAGCACCGAGCGCGACAGCGGCCCGTCCGCGAGGATCTCCGCCTCAAGGAGGTCGCAGACATACTCCTCGGGGTTCTGCAGCCAGAGCTGGTACTCCTCGGCGATGACGTCGACCTCGCGGCGCAGGTCGCGCGCCGCGAGGCGCGGCCGCAGGAAGATCTCGGAGAGCATCTCGACGAAGCCCGGGAGACCCTGCGGCAGCGTGCGTCCCCAAAGGCAGGTGTATTCCTTGGTCGTGTAGGCGTTCAGCTCGCCGCCGTCCTCGTCGATGCGGGCGCTCAGCTCGTCGCCGCGGTACTTCTCCGTGCCGCGGAAGACAAGATGTTCGAGGAGGTGCGCGACGCCCCCCTGGCCCTCC
>JAJYNV010000111.1 GCA_021786135.1 Bacillota bacterium | reverse complement strand
CGTGCAGGACCTGCTCCACCTTGAATCGTCGACAGGTCGTCCGATCCGATGCGAATCGCGAGCGGCGGTCCCATCGGCGTATCCTCCTTCTCCCATTCGACCAGGAAGAAGGCACCGCCAGGTTTCAGGACGCGATGCACCTCTTCGCGCATCGCCGCATGCTCGGGAATGTCGTGGAACACGTGCGACATCAGGACGGCGTCTAGTTCTGCATCGGCGAACGGCAGACTTGTCGCATCCGACTGGATCGTCTCGACGTTCGTGAGACCGGCCGAGCGGGCGCGTTCAGCGACGAAGTCCAGCATGTCCCGCTGGCGGTCGACGGCCAGGATGCGGGTCTGGGGCAGCATGCGGGCAGCCGCGATCGTGAAGTAGCCGCTGCCGCAGCCGATGTCCGCGAGGCTTTCGAGGTCCTCCCTCGCGAAGCTGCGCAGGATGTCCTCAGGCGGCATCTCGGCGCTGCGGCGCTCCTCCATGGCGTGCAGGCGGTGCGGGTCGAACTGCGGATGCCCGTCGTGGTGGTGCGGTGCCATACGGCTCTCCCCCTCAAATCGATTGCCTAGATTCTACCGCGTGTGACCGGCGGCCGCCTCGGCGCGGGCCGGTGCGGACGGGACCGGCGATGTCATGGTCAGGATGCCCAGAACGGCGAACATCGGCATCACCAGGAACACTGCGCGGAAGGCCGCCAGGAAGAGGTGAGGGTAGGCGGGTGACGTGTGGGACGGGTTGAGCACGCCGTCAGCCAGGAACCAGTAGACCGACAGGCCCATGGCCGCGGCGGCGACGCCGAGGATGCGGCCGAGATTGCGCTGCGTCGCGAGCAGGCCCGATGCGGTGCCGGTGTCGGCCGCCGAGACTGAGTTCAGCACCGCCGTGTTGTTCGGTGCGTTGAAGAAGCCTGCTGCGACGCCGACGAGTCCTGAGAGCAGCCACACGCCCCAGAGAGGCGGACCACCGGGCCAGAGGGCAAACAGGAGGTCTGCCAGGGCGAACGCCGCGAGACCGAGGCGACCGGGCAGCAGCACGCCGATCCGATCCGCGATGCGACCGCCGACGGGTGAGAGCAGGATCATGATGAGCGCTTGCGGCGCAATGCTGAGACCGACGATCGCCATCGACTCGTGCAGCACGAGGCGCAGGTAGAACGGCAGCAGGAAGGATGGCGACATCATCAGGACCCAGTAGGCCGTACCGCTGACGAGATTGCGCCAGAAGGCAGGGATGCGAAAGAGGCGCAGGGGCATGACCGGCCGCGCGGTGGTCGCCTCGCGTCGTACGAAGAGGTAGCCCGCGAGGGCGGTCAGGAGGAGCAGCCAGAGCGAGGATATGCTCGGGAGGTCGGCAAGTCCGAACTCGAGGGTTGTGGCGCCGGCAAAGAAGAGGATCGAACCGAGCCAGTCGAAGGTGGCAGGGCGCAGCGCGAGGTCCCGCGTGAAACGGGGCAGGTAGCGCCAGGAAGCCCAAACGCCCCAGATGCCGACGGGAAGGTTCACCCAGAAGATGCTGCGCCAGCCGAAGAGCGCCGTCAGGATGCCACCGAGGGGTGGGCCGAGGAGATTGCCGGCCGCCACCACGGCGCCGATCAGTCCGAGGCCGCGTCCGCGCCTCTCCTGGGGAAAGGTGAGTGCGACGATGGCCATCACGTTGGCCTGGATGATGGCGCCGCCGAGCCCCTGCAGCACGCGCGCGGCGAGCAGGGCGGGCAGGCTGGGAGCCAAGGCGGCAGCCACAGAACCCAGGGTGAAGCCGAAGAGGCCGACGGTAAAGAGCTTGCTGCGCCCGAGCCAGTCTGCGACCTGCGCCGTCAGCGGCAGCACGCCTGTAATGACCAGGAGGTAGGCTGTGATCACCCATTGCAGTTGCGAGACAGGCAGGCCGAAGTCGTGCTGCATCACCGGCAGTGCGACGTTGACCACGGTAGCGTCCAGGTTGACCATCAACGTTCCGGTGGTGGCGGCCGCGAAGCTCAGCCAGAGTGCCTTGCCCTCGAGCACGTGCGTGGATGAAGGCGACAGGGTGTCGCGCGAGTTGGGCATGGGGAGGACCTCATTTCGGGCTTGTCCGCGCCGAAAGTACTACAAAATGCACTATAATGCAATGTGCACTACTGCACGGGGTTTGGAGGCGGTAGAGTTGCCGCGGGCAGATGTAGGCGGCCGCAAGTACCAGACTGGGCGCCACCTGGCAGCGTTCCTGCTGCTGCTCATCGCACAGCGTCCCGACCATGGCGGTTCTTTGATCGAGCGCCTGCGCGCGTTGCAGCCGCCCGACTGGCTGGTGGACACCGGCCGGGTATACAGGCTCTTGCGCGCGCTGGAGGATGAGGGCGCCCTGCGCTCGAATTGGGCGCCGGTGGATGGGGGACAGCCTGTCCGCGTCTATCGGATGACGGCATCAGGCGAGACGAGGCTGCGCCAGGAGGCCGGGCAGATCGCCGCTCGGCGCGACGCGCTCAGCCGTTTTCTTGAGCTTTGGCAGCGTCTGCCCACGACATAGGCCGGCACGGGCGCGCAGGGATCGACTGGAATGGAGGTCTTGTGCGGTGAAGGCGGTGCGCATGCACGCACACGGCGGTCCGGAGGTTTTGCGCTTCGAGGAGGTGCCAGCACCGGAACCCGGTCCCGGCGAGGTGCTGGTACGGGTGCACGCTGCATCTCTTAGCCATCTCGACATCTGGAGCCGCGCTGGGCTGCCGGGCCACGCGTCACCGCCGCTGCCGCACATCCTGGGCAACGATGCGGCGGGGGAGGTGGCAGCTGTAGGGGTGGGAGCCCCCGAAGAGCTTGTCGGTCGGCGCGTCCTGCTCAATCCCGGCTACGGTTGCGGCCGCTGCGGGGAATGCCTCGGTGGACGCGAGACGTTCTGCCAGCAGTACCGCATTCTCGGCTACGAGACGCCGGGCACGCACGCCGAGTACGTGAAGGTGCCGGCCGAGAACCTCGTCACCGTGCCTGAAGGCATGGACTACGTGGATGCGAGTGCGATCGGACTCGTCTTTCTTTCGGCCTGGCACATGCTCGTGACGCTCGGCGGCGTTGCTCCCGGCCAGACGGTCCTGGTCCTCGGCGCGGGCTCCGGCGTCGGCAGTGCGGCTGTCCAGATCGCGAAGCTCTACGGCGCCCGTGTGATCGCAACCGCCTCGGGTGCAGCGAAGTTGAAGCAGGCGCGGGCGCTTGGCGCTGACGAGACGATCGACCACAGCGCCCGTCCGATCCACCTGGAGGTACGCCGGCTGACGAAGCGTCGAGGCGTCGACATCGTGGTCGAGCACATAGGGCAGGCCACCTGGCCCGAAAGCCTGCGCAGCCTCATGCCGGGGGGGCGCCTCGTCACCTGCGGCGCCACGACCGGTCCGTTTGGCGAGACCGACATACGTTACATTTTCAGCCGACAGCTTCAGGTGCTGGGATCGTACATGGGCTCGCGCGCTGAGCTGCACGCCCTGATGCCGCACGTCGCATCCGGCGCCTTGCGGCCAGTCGTCGACCGCGTATTCCCGCTTGTGGAAGCCGTGGAGGCGCACCGCCGCCTCGAATCGCGGAGCCATTTCGGCAAGGTTGTCGTCGCGCTCGACGACGTCGACGCATGATCTAGTTCCCTTCGCCATCGGAACGAGGCTGCGACGGCGCGCCGCTGTTCTGACCGCTGTGCTGGGCCGCGTCGGTGCCGCGCCCTCCCTTGGGCAGGCCCGCGACCCAGTTCGTCAGGAAGCGGCCGCCCTGGCCGACGATCAGCCCCGTGAGCAGGACCCCGATGACCTGGGGCTGGAAGGGCAGGCCGAGGTCGGCGAGGATGTCTGCGTCCGCGGCAAAGGTGAGGCCGACGCCCGCAAGCGTGGAGATCCACTCCGCCAGAATTTGACGTGCGCGACGGCTGAGTACGCCTTGGGGGATGAGCCGCTCCCCGATCCGTGAGACAGTCTGGGACATGTAGGCAAGGACGAAGAGCCGGGTCAGGCTTGTGGCGAGGTCGGCCAAGGTCGATCCCTCCCAGTGGACCTGTTGCAATTTCTTATGTCGTCTCGTCTCGGTTGGTCCCTGGAAACTCGAGGCCATTTGGACTTCGTCGCTGGGTAGCAAATTGGGCTCAGACTGGTCATGCGCACATGGGGTGTCTGCGCTATACTGGCGTTGTTGGCCCAAAGGCTTGGTACTTTCCAGTCTTGGACCGGCGGTGGCGTGGCGCGGCTGGCCCTCATGCGTTCGTTCGACCGCGCGGCGCACTTGAGCAAGCTTTTCCAAGCGAGGAGGACGATCGGTGGCGCAAACTGCGGAGTCGCTGCGGCCAACCAAACCCAAGTCCCACTCCCTGCCCTATTGGGTGGAGCCGACCTTTACGGTCTTGGCGCTGGGGCTCTTTGGCCTCTACACTTTGTGGCTTGTCTTCTTCCAGTCGAGTGGTCAGTTCCACAATTACCTATCGCCATTTTTCTCTCCGACAGAGTCGTGGGGCATCAAGGTGATGCCAGCGATCTGGGTGCTCTGGTCGCCGCTTTTGTTCCGCGCAACGTGCTATTACTACCGCAAGGAGATCTACCGCGGCTTCTTCCATGACCCGATGTCCTGCGCCGTGCCCGAGACGCGCAAGTACTACTTCGGCGAGACGCGCTTCCCGTTCAGTTGGACGAACCTGCACCGCTGGTTCTGGTATGTGGCGGTCATAGTGCTGGTCTTCCTCTGGATCGATGCGGTCCAGGCCTTCATCTTCAACGGTCACTTCGGCATCGGCCTCGGTTCGATCATCATGCTGATCAACGTCGTCCTCCTGACCGCCTACACATTCTCGTGCCACGCTTTCCGCCACCTGATCGGCGGCGGTTCACAGAAGTTCACCTGTGCGGACGGCCGGCCCACGACGCGCTACAAGCTGTGGAATCGCGTGTCGGCCTGGAATGAGAACCATGGCGCCTTCGCCTGGATCTCGATGTTCTTCGTCTGGTTCACGGACGTGTACATCCGGCTCCTGATCAACGGCGTAATCCACGATGTGAGGTTTTTCTGATGAGCGAGGACATTGCGTACCACGCGTACGACGTACTGGTGATCGGAGCGGGCGGAGCCGGCCTCAGGGCCGCGATCGAGGCCGCCGAAGGCGGGCTCAAGACGGCCGTTCTGGGCAAGTCGCTGCTCGGCAAGGCCCACACCGTGATGGCGGAAGGCGGAGTGGCCGCCGCGCTCGCCAACGTCGACCCGCAGGACGGCTGGGAGACGCACTTCTACGACACCTGCCGGTCCGCGCACTTCATCAACGACTACCGCATGGCGGAGGTCCACGCCAAGGAGTCGCCGGAGCGGGTGCTTGAGCTGGAATACTGGGGCGCGGTGTTCGACCGCACGCCTGAGGGCAAGATCATGCAGCGTCCGTTCGGCGCGCACACC
>JAJYNV010000135.1 GCA_021786135.1 Bacillota bacterium | reverse complement strand
CGCAGGCGGACCCTCCACGAGCTTGGGCCTCCGCGGAGGCTGGGTGCGTGACCATATGCCATTATGGGCGCCCCAACCCCCCTCACTCCCAGCACCAACCCGGACTTGGCGTTCCGGACCAGCACCAGGAGGTTCATCGATGTGCCCTTCGGCGGCTTTTTAGGCCCGCCCTAGGGGAGACACGTCCGGCTAGGATACTGCTCCACCCGAAAACATCAACAAAGCAAGTATAGCACCGGTCGCTCAAAGCGTTGGACAATTCCTGATCCAGCATCGGCTGGCGATGCCAGATCGCATGCACGCCCGTCAGGCGTCCCTTCGCGCATTCAGTGCGTGCGCGACGTCAGCTCCTCGACCAGAAGAACCAGACGTTCGCGATCGAAAGAATCATCTGGCAAGGCGGCCACGGCTTTGGCCGAATGTTCGCGCAGCGCCTCACGCGCCGCGTCCTCGCCTGTGATCGCCACAAAATTCGGACGATTCTTGTCGGCATCCTTGCGCAGGCGCTTGCCCATCGCCGCTTCCGAGCCCTCCACGTCGAGGAGATCATCCTTGATCTGGAACGCCACGCCAAGTTCCTGACCGTAGAGGCGCAGCGCCGCGACCAAGTCGTTGCGACCTGCGAGCCACGCACCCACGGCCGCCGCCGCCCCGAGGGGCCAGCCGGTCTTCGCGGCCGCCACCTTGAGCCAGCGTGCGACGTCGTCGGCGCCTTCGATGTCGAGCGCCTGCCCCCCGACCATGCCAGGTCCGAAGCCCGCTCCCTTGGCCACCTCGGCAACTGCGGCCAGTTGCCACTCCGGCCGCAGTCCCGGAACGGGTTCCGACAGAAGTTCAAACGCGAACGTCAAGAGTCCGTCGCCGGCCAGGATCGCCGTCGCCTCACCGAAGGCGCGGTGCACGGTCGGCTTGCCGTGGCGCAAGTCGTCGTTGTCCATCGCAGGCAGATCGTCATGGATCAACGAGTACGCATGGATGCATTCGACCGCCACGGCTGCCCGACCGAGCGATGGCCAGTCGCCGCCGCAGGCTTCGGCGGCGAGAAGCAGAAGGCCCGGCCGCAGACGCTTGCCGCCGTCCAGGGCATAACTGGCCGACTGGGACAGCGTCTCGTCAGCGAAGTCGAGACCTCGAATCGTCGTCTCGATCAGCGGCAGGTAGCGCTCGATGGCCCTCACCGACCAGGCGCCTCGTCGCCGAGGTCTTCGGGAACGTCGGCTGTAGCGTCGCCCAGCAGTTCCTCGATCCGGCCCTCGGCCGCCCCCAGGATCTCCTCGCAGCTTCGGCTGAGCGCCACGCCCTCCTCGAACAGCTTGAGCTGAGCCTCGAGATCGTCCCCCCCAGCCTCCAGACGCTGCACGATGGCCTCCAGCCTGCCGACCGCCTCCTCGAACTTCACCGGCTTTCCTCCTCCATCTCGATCCTGTCCACGAGTGCTGACGCCTGTCCATCCGCGAGACGCACGTCGATGCGGTCACCCGGCCTCAGGCCCAAAACGCCCCGGACCCCATGACCATCCTTCATCACCATGGCATAACCTCGGCGCAACGGACCACGCGGATCGAGGCCTCCAAGCCGGCCCTGGGCTGCATCCAGCCTTGAACGGCGCCTCAGTGCGCCTGCTCGGCCGAGATGGCCCAAAAGTCTCGTCGCCGCCTGCACCTGCTCGCGACGGCGCAGAAGAAGCTCCTGCGGGCGGCGCATCGGGCCCCGCTGCATGATCGCGACGAGGCGGTCCCGCCGGCGCTCCGCCGACCGCCGCAGCCCCTGGCCGAGGCGCTGGCGCAGTTCCCACAGCCGCAGAGCAATCTCCCGCTGCACTGGCACGACCATCTCAGCCGCCGCGCTCGGAGTCGGAGCGCGCTGGTCGGCGGCAAAGTCGACCAGCGTGAAATCAGTCTCGTGGCCCACGGCCGACACGACCGGCACCGGACACGCAGCGACAGCGCGAACCAGCGCCTCGTCGTTGAAGGCATCAAGGTCCTCCTGACTTCCTCCACCGCGACCGATGATGATCACATCGACGCCGGGGTGAACCGCAAGGCGCCGGAGCGCCCGCACGATCTCGCCCGCCGCTCCCTGTCCCTGGACCCGGGCCGGCGCGAGCACGAGATCTTGGCCAGGATGGCGCCGGCGCGCGATCTGCAGGATATCGCGCAGGGCGGCGCCGGCAGAAGAGGTCACGATGCCCACCTTTTGCGGCAGGAGCGGCAAGGGGCGCTTGCGCTCGGCTCGGAAGAGGCCCTCCGCCTCAAGCCGAGCCTTGAGCTCCTTGAGGCGCATCAGTTGCGCCCCGAGCCCCAGTTGCTCGAGTTCCTCGGCGTAGATCTGCACCTGCCCACCAGCCTGGTAGAAGGCTATCTGCCCCGTCACGAGCACCATGTCGCCGTCCTTGGGCGAGAACACCACGTTTCGGAAGCGCGAGCGGAACATCACGCCGCGGATCTGGGCGACTTCGTCCTTCAGGGTGAAGTAGAAGTGTCCGGACGGGTGCGCCTTGACGCTGCCGAGTTCGCCGCGCACACAGAGCAGGCGCAGCCTCGGCTCCGCTTCAAGCACACCGCTCAGGATGCGGGCAACGTCCCCGACGCTGAGAATCTCCATCTCATAGCCTCCACGGTGTGGCGCAAGAGCACCGCGATCGTCACGGGGCCTATCCCGGCAGGTGCCTGCGTCAACCAGCCAGCTGCCTCCTGGGCCTCTTCGAAGCGCACATCGCCGCGCCTGCCGCCACTCGCCCATGCCTCGCCCGCGTCGATCACAGCAGCGCCACGCTTGATGTGCTCCCCGCCCAGGCAGCCCGGCACGCCGGCGAGGGAAACGAGCACGTCGGCCCTTCCTGTCAGCGCTGCGAGCTCATCGTTTCGCGCATCCGTCCACCCTACGGTGGCGCCCGCGGCCAGCAGAAGCAGCGCCAGTTGGCGCTCGGCTGGCGCGCCGCGGCCGACCACGACGGCCTGCCTGCCCTGCAGCGGGACCCCGCTCAGGCGCAGGATCTCCATCACGGCGTCCGCCGTGCACGAGTGCAGGCCCTCGCCTCCCAGCAGCAGATGTCCCACCTGTGCGGCCGTCAGGCCGTCGACATCCTTGGCGGGATCGATGAACGCAAGAATCTCCTTCATGTCCAGCTCGTCCGGAAAAGGCAGCTGCATCGCGAGACCGTCCAGTTCGGGCGAGCGGCTCAGCGCCGCGAGCATCTGGGTCACGGCCTGTGCCGTCGACCCTCGAGGCATGCGATGTACTTCCGTATGGAAGCCGGACGCCACGGCGGCCCGCTCCTTCTCCTGCGCACAGACGGCGGCCTCTCTGTCGTCGCCCACGAGAAGCACGGCTAGCCCCGGCGGCCTGCCGAGGCCCGCTCGCAGCTCCGCCGTCTGATCTGCCACTTTGGACCTCATTTCGGCCGCCAGCGAGGCGGCGTCAATGATCCTGGCCATCTTCCTCCTCTGATGCTTCCTGCGCGTCCTCCCGCCTTTCGCTGAGCGGTCGGCCTAGCTCCGTGGCCATGCGCGCAAGAAGTCCGTTCACAAAGCGCGGCGCTTCCTCCGTCGAGTAGATGCTGGCAAGTTCCACAGCTTCGCTCACAATGGCATTCGAGGGGATGCCCGGCTGCTCGATGAGCTCATAGGCGGCCATGCGCAAGAGGCAGCGGTCCACGGCCGCCAGGCGGGACAGCGTCCAACCGCGGCTGAACTCCGAGATCAGCCCGTCGATGCGCTCCTTCTGCCGTTCGTCCCCTTGGCAGATCTCCCGCGCGTACTCGGCAAACGCCTGAGGTTCGTCCGCAATCTCCTGACGCAGCGCGTCCTCCATGCTCTGCCTGCCCACCTCCATGGCGAACAGCACGCGCAAGGCCAGAACCCTGGACTGTCGTCTGGCCATCAGTCACGCTCCCGTTGAAAGATGTGCTCGAGCAGTTCGCCCCAATCACCGGCGTCCGTGTCGTGGCGCATGCCGACGAACCAGCCGATGAAGCCCGCGATCAGCACGAATAGGGCCGGGAAGAAGCCGATAGTGACTGCCAACAGAGCCCACAGCACGCCCAGCGACGTACCGACGAGCGCACCCGGATGCTCCTGCCAGAGCCGCAGCCAGAACTCCTTCATGATGTTACTCCACCCTGCTGCGCCGGGTTTCTGGGCTGATGTGGTTGATCTCGATCCGCACCTGCACGACCGGAACGCCGATGACGCGCTGCACCTGCGTCTTGATGGCGTCCTGGATCGTGGCGGAGAGTTCGGTCACCGGTTCGCCTGGTCCGACCGTCGCGCGCACTCGCACGGCGAGCCCATCCTCCCAGCGCTCCATGACGGCGCTCGCATCCCGGACGCCAGCGACGTTGCGCACCAGCCTCTGCACCATGCCCTCGACCGCGGAGACGGAGATGCGCACGTCGCCAAGCGCGAGTTGATGCTTGATCGCGCGCCGGCGCGGCGACCCCGCGATGCCCACGCCCACCAGGCGCACGCTGACGATCACCAGCACGAGGCCGATGATGCCGATCTCTATCCGGCCGGGAATGGTCAGGGCGCTTGTCCGAATGTACTCCAAAGGAGTGCGCCACCCGAACGCGAGCAGGATGAGCCCGAGCGAAGCTATGCCCAGACTGATGGTATAGATCGCGAGGATCACGCGGTCGAAATAGCCGACGATCTTCAAGGCTTACCCCCGCCAGCGCGGGGACACCCCTCCCGCACGCCCAATTCGCTGGCCCCCCGAAACGCTGAAAGGCCTTCTCCGGACATCACTTGACCCTCTGCCCTTCGGGTTCGGCGTCAGGGAAGGCCACGCCCTGGATGTGGACGTTGACCTCGACCACCTTGAGTCCCGTCATGGACTCCACGGCGGTCTTGACCCGCTCCTGGCAACGCTGGGCGACTTCCGGGATGCGGGCGCCATAGTCGACCATGACATACAGGTCGATGGCGGCCTCCTTCTCCCCTACCTCCACCTTGACGCCCCGCTGGAGGTGCTTGATGCCGAGGCGCTCCGTGAGCCCGGAGGCGATACCGCCGGACATGCCGGCGATGCCCTCGACCTCGATGGCGGCCTCCTTCTCCCCTACCTCCACCTTGACGCCCCGCTGGAGGTGCTTGATGCCGAGGCGCTCCGTGAGCCCGGAGGCGATACCGCCGGACATGCCGGCGATGCCCTCGACCTCCGTCGCGGCCATTCCGGCGATGACCGACACGACGTCGTCGGCGATGCGGACGACGCCGGTATCGTCGACGACCGCGGGCAGCACCTCGTGCTCCTCCAAGCGGACACACCTCCGTCCTCATTATACTACCCGCCCACTCCCACTAATGCCAGGAGCCTCTGGCTGCGGCCTCTCTCCCACCCATGAGGCGCGAGCGTCCCGCTCGGGCTCCGAGACTCAGCG
>JAJYNV010000074.1 GCA_021786135.1 Bacillota bacterium | reverse complement strand
CGCCTTCCGCCACGAGGTTCTCGAGGCGAAGGAGGACGGGGTCCGCTTCCTCTGGCTGACGCTGCCTGTCGCCTTTATGGGCGAAGGTCACGTGTCGGTCGTGCGCTGCGAGCGCATGGAGCTCGGCGAGCCCGACGAGAGCGGTCGTCGGCGTCCCACCCGGGTTCCCGGTTCCGAGTTTGACCTCCCGGTGGATACCGTCATCAAGGCGGTCGGCCAGCGTTACCGCACCGGCTTCCTGGCCCAGATCCCGGGCCTGCAGCACGAGCGCGGACCGCTTGAGATCGACGCCGCGAACGGTCAGACCGGCAATCCAAAGTTCTTCGCCGGCGGCGATGCCGTCAACGGAGGCGCGACGGTGGTCGAGGCCGTGCATCACGGCAAGGTTGCGGCCATGGGCATCGACCGCTACCTGCAGGGGTTGAAGCGATGAACGCGCGGGACCTTCGGGTGCCGAGCGCAGATGGGAGGCGGTCGCGATGAAGGAGCCCACGCTGCACTTCCAGCAGGGTGACCGTCAGCTTTCGGTGCAGCGCGACTGGTGCAAAGGCTGCAACCTCTGCGTTGAAAACTGCCCGTCCCACATCCTCTCGCTGGACGACGGCGAACGTATCGTCGTCGAGGACATCTCCCGCTGCATCTTCTGCGGCATTTGTGCCGTGCGCTGTCCCGACTTCGTCTTCACGCTGGAGCGCATCGCGTCCCCGGCGCTGGCCATGGGGGGTACGGCATGAGGCTGGTACAGGGCAATGAGGCGGTGGCGCTGGCCGCCGTCCACGCAGGCTGCAACTTCTACTCCGGCTATCCCATCACGCCGGCCACCGAGATCATGGAGATGATGGCCCGTCAGATGCCGAAGACCGGCGGGGTCTTCATCCAGATGGAGGATGAGATCGGCTCCATCGCCGCAGCCATCGGCGCGGCATGGGGCGGCGCCAAGGCCATGACGGCCACCTCCGGTCCGGGCTTCTCGCTCATGCAGGAGAACCTCGGTTACGCCTGCATGACACAGACACCGGTCGTCGTCGTCGATTCGCAGCGCGGCGGTCCCTCTACGGGCCTGCCGACCCTGCCCGCGCAGGGCGAGGTCATGCAGGCGCGCTACGGCACCCACGGCGACCACGAAGTCATCGTGCTCACGGCGTCCTCCGTCGTCGAGGCCTACCGCATGACGGTCGAGGCGTTCAACCTCTCAGAGCGATACAGGCTGCCTGTCATCCTGCTGCTCGACGCGGTCCTCTCCCACATGCGCGAGAACGTCGAGTTCCCTGACGTGCCGGTGCGCGAACGAGTGATGCCGACGATCGACGAGAACTTCCTGCCGTTCGGGCCCGACGCACCGTTCGTGCCCTTCGGGTCGGGCCACCACACCGTCGTCACGGGCATGAGCCACGACGAGACCGGACTACCGAAGGCGCTTGCCGGCCAGGCCGTGCAGCGCATCCTGCGCGGCGTCCAGGAGCGTCTGGCGCAGGACGCCCGCGAGATCACGTTCTACCACGAGATGGAACTCGCCGACGCCGACATCGTGCTGCTCACCTACGGCATCACGGCACGCGCGGCGCGCGAGGCTGTGGGCCTTCTGCGGGCCGACGGAGTCAAGGCAGGTCTCCTGGACCTGCAGACGCTCTGGCCGTTCCCGGAGTGGCTCATACTGGAGAAGACGCAGGCCGCGAAGGCTGTTCTGGTGCCGGAGCTCAACCTCGGCCAGTACGTCATCCCCGTGCGCGCGGCAATCGCGGGCCGCTGCCCTGTGGAGTCGCTCGGCCGCTGCGATGGCGAGCTCTTCACGCCGGAGGCAATGGTCGAAGCCGCCAAGGCGCTCGCGCACTCCCTCGAGATCGGAGGTGTGGCCCATGACTAAGCCAGGTATCGACCTGACGCCATTGCTGCGGCAGGAGATGATGCCGACCGTCTGGTGCCCGGGCTGCGGCCATGGCATCATCGCGCGCGGCATCGCGACCGCCCTCATGAGCCTAGGCCTCGACATGGACCAGGTGGCGTTCGTGGGCGGCATCGGCTGCTCCGGCCGCGCTCCGTTCTACTTCGACGCCAACTCCATGCACACGACGCACGGCCGCGCCCTCGCATTCGCCACCGGTCTCAAGATGGTGAATCCGAAGCTGACCGTGATCGTGCCGATGGGCGACGGGGACTCCATGGCGATCGGCGGCAACCATCTGATTCACGCCGCGCGTCGCAACATCGACATCACAGCCGTCGTGTTCAACAACTCCATCTACGGCATGACGGGCGGTCAGGGCGCCCCCACGAGCCCGCTCGACTCCCGTTCGACCACGTCGCCGATGGGTTCCATCGAGCCTGCCTTCGACACCGTCGAACTTGCGTTGGCGGCCGGCGCCACCTACGTCGCACGCACCACCACGTTCGACTTCCAGGAGATGCCCCAGTTGATCGCGGGCGCCATCCGGCACCACGGCTTCAGCGTCGTCGAGGTGCTGAGCCAGTGCCCGACCTACTATGGCCGCCTGAACAAGCTCGGCGAAGCACCTGACATGCTCCTCTACGAGCGTGACCGCACCAAGCTCCTCGAAGCCTTCGGCCCTCCGCCAGAGATCACGCGCGAAGAGATGGTCGGCCAGTTGCCGATCGGCCTCTTCCGCGACGAGGAGCGGCCGGAGTATGTCGACCAGTACCACGGGCTCATCGCCCGCGCTGGGGGTGGCAAGAGTGCTTCATGACCCCCTGCGCGTCCGGCTTTCCGGGCGCGGCGGCCAGGGCATCATCCTGGCGGGCACCATGTTGGCGGAGGCTGCGATGGAAGACGGCCTCTACGTCGTGCAGACCCAGACCTACGGCCCTGAGGCGCGCCTTGGCGCGTCGAAGTCCGAGGTCGTGATCTCCTCGCGCGAGATCGCCTTCCCGGAAGTCTCGGTACCTGACCTCGTCCTCTGCTTCTCGCGCGACGCCTACCTCAAGTACGGCAAGCAGGTCACGCCGGACGGCTTCATCCTGCTCGAGGAGACGATCCGGCAGGAGGTGCCGGACGCGCGCGGGCATTTCCTTCCCTTCCGCCGCACCGCGCGGGAACTCGGCAACGACCTGTCGCTGAACGTGATCGCGCTCGGCGCCCTCGTGGGGCTCACGCAGGCGGTCACGCGTGACAGCCTGCGCAAGGCGCTCAAGGCGCGCATGAAGCCGGAGTTCCTGGAACTCAACGAACGCGCGCTCGAAATCGGCTTCGAGCTCGGCGGCGCGGTTCCCCAGAACGTCTGAACGAGACCGCCGGCGGCCACTCCCGATGGGGGTGGCCGCCTTGCGTGGTCCCTGCGCAGGAATCAGGATAGAGTGGGTGCAATTCCAGCGGAGGCAAGGTTTGCGGCGGAAGGATGACGGTCTTTGGCGGATGAGAGCTGGCTTCGAGACCTCGCAACCTATATCAACCCCGGCATCGCCAGGGCGTACAGCTTTCTCGGTGTGCTCTCGCCCGAGGTGCGGGCCGAAGGGGCCTTCGTCTACGACAGCGAGGGCAACCGCTATACCGACATGGGCGGCGGCTACGGCGTCATGGTGCACGGCTATCTCCATCCGCGGCTCGTCGCGCGCGCGAAGGCACAGCTCGACAAGCTGGCGCTGCCATCCCGCTCCTTGCCGGTGCTCGAACCGATAGCGCTCGCCAAGCGCCTTGCCGAGATCACGCCAGGCGCCCTGCAGCTCAGCTTCTTCTGCAACTCCGGCGCCGAGGCGAACGAGGCGGCGCTCAAATTCGCCCGTGCGCGCACTGGTCGCAAGGTGTTCGTCTCGACCCATGGCGCTTTCCATGGCAAGACATTCGGTGCACTCTCGGTCAGCGGCAGGGACCTCTACAAGGATCCCTTTCGTCCGCTCCTGCCAGACGTGCGCCTGGTGCCCTACGGGGACATCGACGCTCTGCGTGCGGCGGTCGACGACGAGGTGGCCGCCGTGATCCTGGAGCCGATCCAGGGTGAGGGCGGCATCATCGTGCCGCCTGACGGCTACCTGGCCGCAGCGCGCACAGCATGCGACGAGCACGGTGCCATGCTCATCTTCGACGAGATCCAGAGCGGGATGGGCCGCACCGGCCACTTCTTCGCGTGCGAGCATGAAAGCGGCGTCGCGCCGGACTTCCTCACCGTCTCGAAGGCCCTTGGCGGCGGCATCCTGCCGCTCGGCGCATGTGTCGGCACAGCGGATGCCATGGGCTTCCTCGACAGCATGCCGCTCATTCACACCAGCACGTTCGGCGGCGGCGGCGGCGGCGGCGCGCCCCTCGCGACCGCCGTCGGGTGCGAGGCGATCGACGTCATGCGCGAGGAAGACTTCCCTGGGCAGGCGCTGCGCAAGGGGGCGCTCTTGCGCCAGGGACTCGAGGCCATCGCCCAGGAGTTCCCCCAGGTGATCTCGGAGGTGCGGGGCAGGGGGCTGATGCTCGGCATCGAGTGCCCGCGCGAGGGCGTAGGCGGCATGCTGATGTCGGAGCTCCTGCACCGGCATGTACTCGCGCTCTGGACGCTGAACAACGAGCGGGTGCTGCGGATGATCCCGCCGATCGTCATCTCGGAGGACACGATCGCAGAGACCCTCGGACAGATCCGCGCGGCGGCGGCCGAGGCGGCACTCGTAGCCGACGACCTTTAAAGGAGCGATCACCGTGCCCTACGTGGAAGTCGAGAAACTGATCCGCGCCAATCCCGAGGCCGTCTACACGGTGCTCTCCGACATGGCGTCCTTCCCGCGCTTCATGGAGAACGTCGTCTCGGTCGAGGTGGTGCGCCGCGAGGGCAACACCACCGACTCGCAGTGGCACGTCATCCTGCAGGGAGCTCCGTTCCGCTGGCTCGAGCGCGACACGTTCCTGCCCGACGAGGGCCGCATCACGTACCAGCAGATCTCGGGAGACCTCAAGCGCTTCGAAGGGGAGTGGCGCATCGCAGCGGCCGAAGGCGGCACGAGCGTCACCCTGACGACTGATTTCGAGTTCGGGATGCCGATGATCGCCAATCTCCTGAATCCTGTCGCCAAGTTGATCCTCCGCCGCAACGCGGAGCAGATGCTGCAGGCGCTCGACAAGGATCTCAGCAGTCCGGAGTAGGGTGCTGAACCCGGACGCTCCGGCACTTTCCCGCCTGCCGGGCATGGCTTCATGGACATGCCTGGATGCTGCTGGCATCTCTTGGCGCAACACGCCAAACGCAGCGTAAAATTATGTCTCGTGAATGATCGCACTACACGTCTGGCAGAGATAACGCAAGAGATCACGCGCGGATCAGCGGGATCCACACGACCATCGCGTCTCAATACGCCTCAGCGTGAATCGTTGCTGAAAACCCCGCCTAGTTCGTTGACAACCTTCCGACATGTCTCTACAATGCAGTTTGACGGTGAACCTAGGCGAGGGGGCTGATCGATGAACGCACTGGGCCGGCACATTCTGGCCGAGGTGTACGGTTGC
>JAJYNV010000038.1 GCA_021786135.1 Bacillota bacterium | reverse complement strand
CCTCGTCGACTGGACGGGCGGGCTGCCCATGGCCTTCGCGGCGCTCGTCTTCGCGCCGATCGGCGCGATCGTGGCACCCTACGTACCGGACAAGGTGCTGCTCTGGCTCTTTGCCGCGGCGGTGATCGTGGCGGCGGCGCGCACCCTGCTCGTGGCCGGCAAGGCGGATCCGACAGAGCTCATGCCGCTCGGGCGGCGCATGCTGATCGGGAGCCTCGTGGCGGCGGCGGCCGGGTTCATCGGCGGCATGCTCGGCATCGGCGGCGGTTTCATCATCGGCCCGCTCCTGATGTGGATCGGCTATGACACCAAGCGCGCGGCGGCGACGACGGCTTACATCGTCACCTTCTCGAGCTTCTCCGGCTTCCTGGGCCATGTCGGGCACATGGCGGTCGACTGGCCGCTCTTCATCGCGCTCGTCCTCGCCGTGATCGTCGCATCGCTGCTCGGCTCCTCCTTCATGGCGAACCGCGCCAAGCCGACCTGGGTCAAGTGGTTCTACGGCATCCTGCTCGTCGGGGTTGCGATCAAGCTCGTCGTCTGAAACCAGGGTCTTGAAGGGATGGCGATCCTCATGGAGAGGTACGACCTCGTAACGATCGGCGGTGGACCCGGCGCGACCCCGGGGGCGCAGCTGGTAGCCAAGGCCGGGCTGCGCGTGGCGGTGGTGGAAGCTGGCGCCGGGCTCGGCGGCGCGTGCCTATTCGAGGGCTGCATCCCCTCCAAGATCTATCTCGAATCGGCTGGACGCATCGCGGCGATGTACGAGGCCGAGGCATTCGGCATCGAGGGCACCGCACCCGGGCGGCCGCACACGGCTCAGATCAACCGGCGGAAGATGGAGATGCTCAGGGTGCGGGTCGAGGGCGCCCGCCGGCGCTCGGAGAGCCTCGGCATCGAGCTTGTGCAGGGGACGGCCCGCCTGCTCTCGCCCAGGGAGGTGCAGGTGACATTGCCCACCGGCGACCAGCGCCTTCTCACGGCCGACCACGTCTTCGTGGCGCCAGGCGCGGCGCCTGTGCCGCTCGCTGTACCCGGCGCGGACAACCAGGACATCTGGACGAGCCGCGAAGCCCTGATGCTGCCGCGCATCCCGCCGTCGCTCGCGATCATCGGCGGCGGTTACATCGGCTGCGAGCTTGCGACCATCTACAGCCGCTTCGGCAGTCAGGTCCATATCCTCGAAACCATGCCGCGCATCCTCTCGAGCGAGGACCCTGCCATGTCGGAGGCCGTGACCCAGGGCTTCAAGCGGGCGCCCTTCACCGTCGCGGTGGAAACCGGGGTGCAGGTGCTCAGCATCGACCGTGCGCATCCGCAGGCCTATGAGGTGGTCTACGAGACGGCGACGGGAGATCGCGCCGTCCTGCACGCGGCGCAGGTCCTGATCGCGGTCGGGCGGCGGCCGAACACTGCCGGCCTCGGACTCGAGGAAATTGGCCTGCGTATAGGCCAGCGCGGCGAGATTCCGGTGGACCCCTTCTTCCAGACGGCTGTGCCGGGCGTCTACGCGCCCGGTGACGTCAACGGCCAGGCCATGCTGGCACATGCCGCGACCAGGCAGTCACTCATCGCCGCCCGGCACCTCGTGCACGGTCCCTTCGCCTACGAGCCGCTCGTGGTCCCGCATGTGGTCTTCACGGAACCGGAGGTGGCTGCGGTCGGGGCGGACAGCCGGGACCTGCAGCGGCATCCGGAATGGCGCCAGGTGCGGCTCTCATTCGCGCAGGACGCGAAGGCCCGCATCCTGGGCGATATCGAGGGCCTGGCGCAACTGATCTGGGATCCCGGCACCGGCCTTCTGCACGGCCTGCAGGTGGCGGGGCGCGGCGCGAGCGAGCTTGTCGCCGAGGCGACGCAGTTGCTGGCGCACCATGGCACGGTCCAGGCGCTGGCAGACACGATCCACGTACATCCGACCCTGAACGAAGTGGTGATGGAGCTGGCGCAGGCGGCACTTGCCTGAGTGACCCTCTTCGAGATCGCGGGGCCCGGGATACCCTGTGGCGGATGATGGTAGGGGCGGTGTGTAAAGCCGCCGGTCGCATGTCCGCGAGAAGCGGTTCATCGCCTGCTTCGACCATCGTCAGGAGCGGGAGCTGACGGTGGGAGACAACCCGCCTGATGCGTTGAGCGCAGCCGCTGCCTTCAAGCCTGGGCTTGCGCTCCAACCGCGGCGAGAAGCTGAGCTCTGCCGCGCGGTGTCGGGTCGCGGTGGGGCACTTTGCATTGAGAGCGGTCCACCCAGAATCGGGAGCCCAGAGGTCCGTCGGGGGCTCCCGCATTGTTGCCCAAAGGAGATCTTCGCGCGCTCGATGGCCATGCGCCGGTCCGGTTGTTGGCAGCCGGAGGACCCTACGCTCCCTTGCATAGCGTGCGGATGGACGTGGCGGGACAGAAGGAAGCCGACCTACACTTCAAACATGATTAGCACAAAAAATCTTGAATCGACGCAGGCCGTCCAGTTTCAGGCACTGGCGGATCCCGTGCGCCTACAGATCGTGACCGTACTGGAGCGAGGGCCTCGGTGCGTCTGTGAGATCCAGTCGGCCATCGGGCCGATCGCGGGGAATCTGCTCTCCTACCACCTCGGCATCCTGCGAAACGCTGGCCTCGTCAGCGCCCAGCGGAGGGGCCGCTGGCTGGATTACCGGTTGGAGTATGAAGCGTTTGCGACGCTTCGGGCCACCCTGCCGCAGCCTGGCCCGGATGCGCATGCTGACGCGGAGGCAGAAGGCGAGTCTCCTCGGGCAGGCAGCGGGGCGAGGCCGACGCGGTGCGCGCGGCGACCCGGGGCGGGCCAAAAGGTTTCTGCACCCTCTGGTCGATGCGGCTGACTGGAAGCTGGTCGAGGGGAGAGTGCACATGTCTCAGAAGTCACCCTCTGCGCCCCTGTCGGCGCAGTCAGACGTAAAGGGGCCCCGCCGCAGTCCGCTTGCCGTCGACGTGCCGGTGCTGGCAGGGATCGTCGCCGTGGCGGGCATCTGGATCTGGCTCTACATGAACCTGCAGGTGTTCGCCAACTGGCTCGCGTACGGCGTGTTCCATCTCGCGCCGACGGCACGCATCGGTATGGCCGTCGACTTCTTTGCGACCGACGTGCCGAAGATCTTCCTGTTGCTGGTCGGCATCATCACCGCGGTCAGCGTCATCCGCAGCTACTTTCCGCCGCAGCGCGTCAAGGCTGCGCTCGTCGGCAAAGGCGAGTTCGCAGGCACCGTGTTCGCCGCACTCCTCGGCATCGTGACGCCGTTCTGCTCCTGCTCGGCGGTGCCGCTCTTCATAGGCTTTGTCGAGTCGGGACTGCCCCTTGCGGTGACGTTCGCCTTCCTCATCTCGTCGCCCGTCGTGAACGAGGTCGCGCTGGTGCTCCTGGCCGGTCTCTTCGGCTGGTGGGTGGGACTGCTCTATGTGGGCCTCGGTCTCATCGTGGCCATCACGGCCGGTAATGTCATCGGCAGGTTCCATCTGGAGGACCAGGTGGAAGACTACGTCTACAAGGTCAAGGTCGGCGCGGTCGCAGAGGTCCAGCCCACGTTCCGCCAGCGCATCCGCGACGCCGTCGCCTACAGCCTGGATCTCCTGCGCCGCATCTTCCCGTGGGTGCTCGGAGGTATCGCGCTCGGCGCGCTGATCCACGGCTATGCTCCGACGAGCCTGGTGGTACGGTACGCTGGCCGCGGCAACCCATTTGCCGTGCTGATCGCCGTGCTGATCGCCATTCCGCTCTACTCGAACGCTGCCGGGACGATTCCGATCGTGCAGGCCCTGATCAGCAAGGGCCTGCCCATCGGCACCGCGCTTGCGTTCATGATGGCGATCACCGCCATCTCGACGCCGGAGATGATCATTCTGCGCAAGGTGATCAAGCCGAAGCTGATCGGGATCTTCGTCGCTGTCGTCACCGTGGCGATCATCATCATCGGCTACGTCTTCAACGCTGTCGTCTAGCCGTAGGAAGGCAAGGAGGAGTAGAACGTGGAGATCAGGATCCTGGGCACCGGATGCCCCAACTGCAGGCGACTCGAGGCTTTGGTGCGCAGCGTGGCGGCGACTGTACAGCCGGATGCCGCATTCATCGATGTCACGGACATTCCCGAGATCCTCAGTTACGGCGTCATGCACACCCCGGCTCTGGTCGTCGACGGCGCCCTGCTCTGCAGTGGCCGCATCCCGTCCAAGCAGGAGATCCTTCAGTGGCTCACCGGATCTGCAGCGGATCGGGGCCAGAGTACATCCCCTGAGACCAGCGCGAGCGTGCCCCTGCGATTCCGCCGGAGCTAGTCGCGCGAGCGCCGTGCTGCATGGACCGCACAACCCGTTCAGAGCCGACCACCACGATCCAGCGATCCTGGTGTGCGACGGCCTGGCTCTCTGCGCACGCTCTCCCGCAGCGGGCCAGCCAGCCAGCCGGAGCTGCTCGCCCCACCCGCTGCTGTCTATGGCATCCGCTCCTTGGCGCAAATGTCGGCTGCTTCGGCGTCACGCCCGCGTTCCAGCCAGGACCCGTGCGCCGCCTCGGCAGGTCCTGCGAGGGCCGCACGGCTAGCGCATGCTAGCCGTCGCCCCATACGCGCGGCCATGCCAACTGCATCCCGCCGCCGCAGCAGGGGCATATCCAGATCCGGTACAGCTTCCTCATGGCAGTGCGGAGAGGCTGCGAAGGAGGTGACCGCCTAGAGGCAGGTGCGCCCTGCGCCCCGGAGGTGCCTGAGGCGAGAGGGTGCGCACCTGCAC
Organism: Bacillota bacterium; assembly: GCA_021786135.1. GTDB lineage: Bacteria > Bacillota > Sulfobacillia > JAJZYS01 > JAJYTV01 > JAJZQO01. The sequence continues at coordinate 700 of JAJYNV010000038.1, read as the reverse complement.
TGGCCTCACGGGTCCGTGATCGGCATGGCCGGGAAGGGCCTCGGTCTTTTGGCTGCGAGAGTTCTGCCCCGCATCCCAGGCCGGTGGCAAGACTTCTGGGGCACCGAGGTCAGACGCAAATTTCGAGTCGCCAGGAGGACAATCCGAAGTGGGCATCGCTGAACATCGCTACGCACCGCCCGAGTGGGCCTTTGAGTTCCACGGCCACCGCTGCCCGTTCATGCCGCTTGGCTACCGCATGGGCGCCCTGGCACTCGAGCATCTGCAGGTCAGCCGCGAGATGGACCACACGCTGCACGTGATCTGCGAGCTCGGCGAAGGGCATCCCCAGACCTGTCTGATGGACGGCATCCAGGCCGTCACTGGCGCCACATTCGGCAAGACGCTGATCGAGAAGACCTACTGGGGTAAGCTGGCGGCTACGTTCTGGTATCCAGGGAAGACGGCGGTGCGCTACGCCCTGCGCCGCGACTTCCTGGACGCCTTCGGCGAGCAGGAGTTCTTTGCTTGGCGCAAGCGCGGCATCGAGCCGTCCGGGATCCCGGCCGACGTCACGGACGCCGCGATCCTGTGGACACTTGGGCAATCGGACGATGCCCTATTCGACGTCCGCGAGGTCCAGGACTTCGCGTATCAGCCAGCCAGGGGCTCCTTCAACCGCACTGCCTGCTCGGTCTGTGGTGAGTACGTGTAGATCGGA
>JAJYNV010000050.1 GCA_021786135.1 Bacillota bacterium | reverse complement strand
TCTGGCGACGTGTCGTTCGTTACTCGCGTTGTGCCGCGGTCGCTTGTGATGCAGTGCCCGTGCGGTTGTGGTGATGTGTTCTCCGTAAACTTAGACCCCAGGGTGGGGCCCGCTTGGTTGGTTTATCAGACGTCCCTCGGGCTCACTGTATATCCCTCCATTTGGAGGGAGAGTGGATGCAGAAGCCATTTCATTGTCTGGAATAGTCGTGTCATCTTCATGGGAGCTGCTGGTGAGTGGTTTGCTGCAGAGGCCAGCGCGGACCTGCAGCGCAAGGTGCTTAGAGCATTAGGACTGGAAGAGTCCAAACATTTCACTGACTTAGCTCGCGACATCAACGAAGTCCCTTGGGATGTTCTGATGGCTTGCCGGAGCCTTGCCGCAGCACGGTTGCTGCGTGAAGGCCAACCGGGCGTCTTCGCCATGACACACCTTACGGAACCGTAACGCCGAAGGAGATCGACGCCCAGATCGAGGATCTTTCCAGGCTCATCGCGGGAGCCTTGAATACGAGCCTGCAGCCCGGAATCGATATCGGGGAATTCGGACTCTATTCTTGACGGTCGCATCAGATGGCCTCGCTTGCGCTGCTTGCAAAGCCAGGGCCGTAGCGGGCGAGTCTCTCTGCCGAAGGAGGGTTGTGCCGAGGCGCGGGTGCGTACGGCCGACTCACTGGTCGACTGTCACGGGCCCCTTGCGATCCCGAATCCAGCCGGACGCCAACACGGCCAGGACCATCCACGCGGCGGCGTAGCTGAATGCTACGGCCGGTGAGATCGCCGCGTAAAGGAGTCCGACGACAGCGCTGGACGCGAAATCGCCAAAGGACTGCACGCCGCCGAGCAGGCCGAAGCCGCTGCCGCGCAAGCTGTCGGGCAGAGCCTGCGCCACGAGGGAGGACTCGGCGGTCTCTGCAAAGCCGATCCCTGCGCCTGCGAGCAGGAATGCCGCGAGGAGCGCGAGCAGCGAGTGCCCTGCCCAGGCGAAGCCGAGATAGGCTGCGACGTAGACCACAGCTCCTGCACCGAATGCGACCCTGGGTCCGGCTCGGTCGATCCAGCGGCCGCCGACCAGTGCCACCAGCGAAGCGGCAGCGTTGTGGCCTGCGTAGATGAGGATGGCGAGCGACGCGGCTTCGGTGAGCGAGCGGCCACCGCCGTGCAGGATCCCGGTTGCCCGCAGGATGAGCAACGTCGTGGCGACATTGCCAAGCTCGAAGAACGCGATGGGGAGCAGTGGCCGCAAGAGGCCAGCTCGTCGCAGGCTGCCGAAGTCGAACCCGACCCGCTGGCGGGTGGTGCTTCTTTGGCGCAGTGCCTGCCTGGCGGCCATCGTGATCGCCACTGCGGCCAAAAGCCCGGGTATGGCTGAGAAGTAGATGGCATGGCGGATCCCGACCCATGCCACAAGACTCGCCGCCAGCAGGGGGCCAACCACGGCTCCCAGATTGTCGCCCGCTCGTTCGAGACCAAATGCCCGACCGTAGGCGTCATGCGGCGCGAGGGACGCCAGCATCGCATCGCGGGCGGGCGAGCGGAGACCGCGCGAGACCCAGGCCAGGGCGCGCAGGATTCCCGCCTGCCAGACACTTCCGGCGAGGCCGATGGCTCCTGTCGCCAGCGCGGTGCCCAGATAACCGCTCGACGCCAAGCGGTTGCGCAGCGCCGGCTCGTTGGCGAGCGGGCCGCCGATGAGCTTCATGATGCCGGTGAGCGCGTCGGCAAGCCCTTCGATCAGTCCGAGCGCACCGGCAGAGGCATGCAGGACCGACGTGAGGAAGCTTGGTAGCACGGAGGTCGCGATCTCGTGCCCTGAGTCGGAAAAGAAGCTCGCGGCGCCCACGCTGACAACGCCTGCGCTGAGCCAGGCGGCCTCCTTGGGTTCGGTCGAAGTGGTCATGTCGTCCGGCATGCTAGGTCACCTCCTCAGCTGGTACAGTCCGGACGGCTTTCTGCACGTGTCCGCAGACCAGCGTTGTGGAAATCGATCACCTGGTTGTCATAAGCGAGCTCGTAGCACCTGTAGTGCACAACGGCGCGCCAGGACCCGAGGGCCATTGCGGCCGGGATCTCGTCTTGGCCCAAGACCGTCGCGAGCACGGCGGCCCGTTCGAGTTCCCGCAGGTCAGGCACCTCTGCGTCCGCCCACGCGATGGTCCAGGTCGGCAGGGGAGTCTCGGTCTCGGCCGGTCCAGGACTGCCCAATCTCGCAAGCAGGTCGCGCTGCTCCGCCTCGAGGGCGCGTCGGCGCAGGACGAGAGCCCGCTCCTGTCCGAGTTCCTCGAGCAGGTCCGCTGCCGCTGCCGACACCCTGGATGGCACCTGCATCTGCAGCGCACGACGCATGAGGTCGAGAGGGGTCATCCCCTGTGCCGATGCGGAAGGCAGCAGGCGCTCCTCCACCCAGCCAGGCAGCAGGATCATGGGCATCGGCACATTTCCCCTTCCGCAGCGGGAGGTTCCACCACGGAAACGCATCCCGCCATCAAGTGGCAGTAGCGTCGCCATCAGCAGCCGGCGGCTCGCCGGTCAGAGATGCAATGCGGCCGATTTCGCTGAGCACCGAGTCGATCGCCGCGAGGTCGTCGCGCGCATGCGGGTCCTCCTGTGCGAGCGTGGTCGCCGCCTGGTCGAGGGAGTGTTCGAGCCTCCGCAACACTTCATCGATGCGCCGCCAGAGATCGCGCCACTGCGCTTTCATGCTTTCATGGAAGTGATAGTGCAGGCGGCCGATGTTGCGGTCGACGAATGCGCTTAGGCGCTCATCGAGGCTGTGCCGCGCCGCCTGGACCGACTGTTGCAGCGGCAGGACCGCCACCGCGGCCGGCACCGAGAGCGACGGGAGGAGACCAGGATCGTCCTGCCACTTGAATGAGAAGCCGCGGGACTCCCGGATTTCGAGAGGAAGATCGATGGTCACCACCGGCAGATCGAAGAGGTCGGCGGCGGCTTGGGCCACACGGTCAGTCCAGGTGTGGATCTGCCGCTCGAGTGGCTTCGCCTCGCCTTCGAGGATCTCTGGCGTGATTCGCCTGAGATGGTCTCGCAGATTCTCCAGACGGCTCCGGGCGAGGGCTTCAAGCTCCTTCGCCGCCGAGACGTAAATGGTCCGCGGATGGCCAGACGCCTGCAGCAACAGCTCGGTATTGTGGCGGAGGTCACCGAGAATCGGTGCCCTGAGCGCATCGAGCCGCGCGTCGTACGTCCGCGTCACCGTGCGGAAGGCGCTCTGCCAGGCGCCTTCATACGTTGCCAGAGTGGCACCAAAGTGCTCGAGATGCGTACGCAAGGCGGCATGACGCTGTGCGCGCATCTCGCGGGGCGTAGTGAGCGCAGCGCGCTGTAGGCGGAAGTCGAAGGCGAGCCGCTCCATGACCGCCCGGATGCGTCGGCTGGCAAGTGCTAAGGCCATCGTCTCGCCCTCGCTGTACGCGAGCTGCTCTAGGCGTGCGGCGATCTCCCCAATGCCCGCCTGCTTGCCTTGACCCACGCTCGCGGTGAGTACAGGCACCTGCTCGGTGAGTGCCGCGCCTGCCACGTCCGCGATGAACTGGCGTACCAGGTGCAGCTCCGCCTTAGGCAGGAGATCGGACTTCGTCAAGACTACCAGCACCTTGCCGGCGTGCTCACGCGCCGACTCGAGAAACTGGCGCTCGACGTCGGTGATCGGCGGGTCCGGCGAGACGACGAAGAGCGCTACGTCCACCCAGGGAAGGTAGTCCGTCGCGACATCCGTGTTGTGGGTCCATACCGAGCCGATGCCTGGCGTGTCGACGAGCTCGATGCCGTGCGCGAGGAGTTCGGAGGGGTAGCTGACGAGGATGTCGCGCACGCCGCGGCTGTTCTTCGGGTTGCCGGCCTCCGTGGCGAAGAGGTGGATTTCTTCTCGCGACACTTCGAATTCCGTCCCATCCTGCAGGCGGACGATCACGTTCAGCGTCTCGCCAAAGCGGACATGCGTCACGATGGCCGTGAGAGGCAGGACGCCTGTCGGCAGGATCTCCTCGCCGATCAGGGCATTCAGAAGGCTCGTCTTACCACGTTTGAATTGGCCGACTAGCGCCACCGACAGGATCCTGCGCTCGAGTCGGTTTGCGATTTCCAGAAGATCCTCGCTCAGATCGGTGCGTTGGAGTCGCACGGCGAGCTTCTGGGCATCTGCGATCGCCGCCGCTACGTGCGGCATGGCATCGTTCACCTCCGTCGGGACGTCTCCGCCGCACACAGCCGTCCGAGGCCGAATCACCAGGCGTGGGCGAGCAGAAGGGCCAAGAGCAGAACGATGAAGGCGTAAGTGATGTAGAGGTTGAGCCGTCCGTGGTGCAGATTCGCCAAGACGCCCGCGATCCAGCGCGTCGCTCGCCAGACCGGACCCGACACCAGGCGGTCGACTACGTAGATCTCCTGCGGCTGCCGCTCGATCCTGACGCGAAACGCATTCTCCCTCACCTCCGCGTGATCGACCGTCCTGCGGAAGATGCTGCTGAAGAGCACGCGCACCGGCGCGGCAAAGCCGGTCGCGGTGTAGGTGGCCTCCGGCCAGAGACGGTATCTGCCGCCGTCCCAGGGACGGTTCAAGACTACTGAGCCGCGCTTGCCCAGGAGAAGCCGCAGACCGTAGGCGGACGCGAGGAGGACCAGCAGGATGACGAGGAGGTAGCTCGGGGACGCCGCGAACGCCACGCCTGTCCCGTCTGGGCCGATCCGATGCATGAGCACGAGGCCTGGCGCTGGCAAGACGCCCTTGCCGATCTGCGCCCCGATCGCCCCGAACGTGCTGGAGAAGGCAGCAGGCAGCCCTGACCCAAAGAACGGCGGTGCAAGGGCGGCCCCGGCGCCTGCGGGACCGAACGACGCGACGATGCGACCAAGGCCCGTCACCATGTATGTCGGAGTGATGCCAAGGAGCAGGCACAGAGCGGCCAGGATGCCCATACCCCAGCGCAGCGCGGCGGGCGCCTCATGCGCGTCTATCGCCTGCTGGGACCGGCCGAGGCCGAGAAAGCTCATCGCGTAGGCGCGTACGAAGGCAGTGGCGGCGAGCCCTGCGGTCAGGGCGACCAGCACGCCGGCGAAGGCAAAGGCCGTTTTCACGGCCACCGGACCGAGTTCGACGCTGCGCAAGAGGCTCTGGATCAGGAGCCATTCGCTGGCGAAGCCGTTGAAAGGCGGGAAGGCCGCGATCGACAGCACCCCGGCCAGGAAGAAGCCGGAAGTCCAGGGCATCCTGCGGATGAGGCCACCGAGGAGGTCCATGTGGCGTGACCCCGCCTGCTGGTCGACGGCGCCTGCGCCCAGGAAGAGAAGGGACTTGTAGAGCGAGTGGTTGACGAGATGGAAGAGCGCCGCGACGAACGCCATCGCGGCCAGCACCGGGGTGTGCATGCCCAGGAAGGTGAAACCTGCGCCTAGGCCGACGGCGACGAGCCCCATGTTCTCGATCGAGCTGTGGGCGAGCATGCG
>JAJYNV010000378.1 GCA_021786135.1 Bacillota bacterium | reverse complement strand
AGAGCTTTTGGCCGACGACTGAGGCCGTGCGCGAGATGTGGCCCGCCAGGCTATTCTTGGCTGCATAGGTCCTGTGGGGCGCGCGCCAAAGAGGTGCGCGTTCTGTCTTCCTGCCAGCATGCCGCCCCGATCGTCGAGAAAGGATAGTTACGGACGATCGCAGACGATTAGGGGGCAAATGCAGCGTGAATGCGCGGAGAATCGCGAGTTTGCTTGCACTTTCTCTTCTTACCGTAGGTTTCTGCTCACCGCAGTACCGCGCGCTTGCGGCGTTGCCGGGCCACATAGCGTTGCCGAGAGGTGACGCCCTGGACATCCGGAACCTGGGCCTCTTTGGCCATCGCGACCGCGGCGGCGTCAGGGTACAGGAGGGACCGCGCGGGCTGCACCTCGTGGCCAGCGGGAGGGGCGACGTTGCCCTGACCTTGGCCGGACTTCCGGTGAAACAGGTGGATGTGCGGGTCGCCGCGCCGCGGAGGGTGCTCCTGGGCGGCCAGGCGATCGGCGTCACCGTGCGGGGCGCAGCCACTGTCGTCGCTCTCGACAGGGTTCCGTCGATCGAGGGTTCCCTGCGCTCCCCAGGCGGTGCAGCTGGCCTCAGGGTCGGAGACGCCCTGGTGGCTGTGGACGGCGTTACCGTACGGTCCAATGCGGGACTCCACCAGCTGATCGAGGCGGCGGGCAGGGCCGGGCGCAAGGTGCGGCTGACCGTGGTGCGCGAAGACGGCGTGCATACCCTGCAGGCGCGTCCCGCCTTCGACCGTCAGCTTGCGCGCTACAGGCTGGGCGTCTACGTGCGCGACGAAGTGAGCGGGGTTGGGACCCTGACGTTTGCCGATCCCCGTCGCGGCACGTTCACCGCCTTGGGCCACTCGGTGCGCCTTGCAGTTGGAGCGCGGCTCTCGTCACGGGGTGAGATCGCCCCAGCCATTGTGTTCGGCGTGATGCGCGCGCGCCGCGGCAAGCCCGGTCAGAAGCTGGGGGCGCTCGACCTTTCCGAATTGCCCCTCGGTCAGATCACGCGCAACGCCGATGTCGGCATTGGCGGCCGTCTCACCCGCCTGCCAAAAGGGAGGCTCCTGCCGATCGCCACCGTTTCGGAGGTGGAGGTAGGCCCTGCGACGCTCTACACAGTACTGCAGAATCACAAGGTGGAGGCCTTCAAGGTGCGCATCGAACGGGTCATCGCGGATCGCCGCGCGGGTTCGAAGGGCATGGTGTTGCGCATCGTGGACCGGAGACTTCTGCGTCGAAGCGGCGGCATCGTGCAGGGCATGTCCGGTTCCCCCATCGTGCAGAGGGGCCGTCTGGTCGGGGCGGTGACGCATGTGTTCATCCACGATCCCTGGCGCGGTTATGGCACGTTCGCCGACTGGATGGACGAAACTCTGTCCGCCTCTATCCATCAAACCGTTCGACAGTCTGCGCGTCTGCCGGCCTAGACGCACCCCTTCGCTCAGGCGGTGAACGCCCGTCCCCAGGGGAAAGTGGGGAGATCGACAGATGACGCGTCAGGCGCGAATTGCGGCGAACGCTTTGGCAGGGGACAGGAGGGAGGTATGTCCAAAGAGTCGAACCTCTGGTACGTGCTAGGGAATGAGGAGGGTTTGCCTCGTGGCCAAGATCCGAATCGTACTGGCGGACGACAACAGAGAATTCTGTGAAACAGTCCGCGAATTCATCTCCCGGCAAAGCGATCTCGAATTGGTGGCAGTGGCCCAGAACGGCGTTGAGGTTCTGGAGCTTCTGGGCCAACAGAAACCGGACGTACTTATTCTAGATGTCATCATGCCCCATCTCGACGGCATCGGCGTTCTCGAACGCCTCGCGCAGGAGAACCGTGATGTGCGTCCCAAGGTTATCGCGCTCACCGCCTTCGGCCACGAGGCGCTGACGCACCAGATCAGCTCCCTCGGCGCTGACTATTACATACTTAAGCCGTTCAGCCTGGATGTTCTTGCCCAGCGCGTCCGACAGCTCGTCTCCGCACGTGAGGTCCAGGCTCCGCCTGTTGCGACATCGGCCACGGCGGCGGTGCCGGGTAGGCAGATGGATGTAGAGGTCACACGCATCATCCACGAGGTGGGCATCCCGGCCCATATCAAAGGCTACCTGTACCTGCGGGAAGCCATCCTCCTGGTCATCGACGACGTGGAACTCTTGAGTCTCGTGACGAAGGAACTCTATCCAAGCGTGGCCCGAAAATACAAGACGACGCCGAGCAGGGTCGAGAGAGCGATCCGACACGCCATCGAGGTGGCGTGGAACAGAGGCAACCTGACGGCGATCCACCGCATTTTCAGCCACACGGTCAGTCGGGAGCGCGGCAAGCCGACCAATTCGGAATTCATCGCCATGGTAGCGGACAAGCTGCGCATGGAGTCCCGCGCCAGCTGAAATCAGGGACATTTGGACGGTCACCAGCTAACTGGTTACCGTCCTTCTTCTTTGCTGCCGTTGCCTCGAGACTCCGCCGCCTGTGGGACTGTCTGCCTCGAGCGGTCTGGCTAGCCACTGGCGGGAAGGGCCGCCTGGCCATGCAACAAAACTTCCGACAATGCAGTCCTCGGTGCGCACAACGAACAGGAGACCATTGCGCAAACGCCGCAGGCGGCGCAGTCTATTGCCGGTGTGCGAGAATGGCGTCGACGAGGTATGGTGACGCTGCCGAGGAGGCGCGTCGCCGGCCTCGACACGGCGCCGCGCAGGTATGCGCGAGCCTTCGCGCGACTGAAACCAGGCCGGCACGGTGGACGCGCTCAGCTGCCTGCGTTATCTTGATCGCTTGGGGAGACCAAGACATGAGTGCTACGGTGTATGCGCGCCTCCTGCCCTATGAAGCTGAGCTCTGGATGCCAGGCTTCCACTGGCGCGGCGAGCCGCAGGCTCTGACTGAGCAGGTGGAGCGTGCCGGAGTCCGACAGATCCTCGTGCCGACGACGGCTGGCAACCCCGTGCCGCGGCGCATTGCGGGCGCCGTGTTGAGGCCGGTTCCCCTCGCTCTCCACGAACTGCCGGCAGCTGCCCGCCTGACTGGCGTCGCGTCGGTCTACAGGACAGCCCCTCCCTTCTGCGAGGGCGACCTGCTCAGGCGTGAGGTGACGGGCGCGAAGCGGGCGGTGCTGCTCCTTCTCGGCCCCGAAACGGTCGGCTGGGCTCTGCGCCAGGGTGCACTGCGGGACAGCTTCCGGAGCCTCGATGAGGAGGCGATCGGCGGCCGCACCACCGGTGCCGTCGAGACGCGCTGGGTGACGGGCCGGCTGGTCGAGGAAGGCGAGAATTTCGCACGCCGGCTGTTCAGCGACGCCGGCCTCGCGGCAATGCCGGAGGGTCTCCCGGCATGGGTTCACCGCCTGCGCATGGCTGTCGGGAGGCTGGCTGCGGCGACAGGTGGACGGCCGGACGTCATCTGCCTGGGTGGCGAACGGCGATTCGTGACCGAAGCCAGGCAAGCGCTCGGGGACTTGGCCCCCACCTTGGCCACCAATGTGGCATGGGGCCTGGCCGCTTGGGCAGTGCAGAGAGAGGAGCATGAGATTCATGCACTTCCGCAGCTTCCATGAACTTCTGGGGGAGGTACCTAGCCGGCGCGTGCCTGTGGCGGTGGCAGCGGCTGGCGACGCGGAGGTCCTGAGCGCCATCAAGGAAGCCGAGGACAAGGGCTGGGTGGAGCCGATCCTGGTGGGTGACCCCGAGCGCCTGGAATTGGCGGCGAAGACGGTGGGCTACCAACTGCCGGACGGCGATCGCATCGTCCCGGCGAGTGACGAGCGGCAGGCCGCGAGACTGGCGGTGGACGTTGTGCGCAGCGGCCGCGCCGAGATGCTGATGAAGGGACTCATCGAGACGTCCGACTTCCTGCGTGCCATCCTGGACCGCGATCACGGTCTGCGCAAGGGCGCACGCAAGATGTCCCACCTGGCCGTCCTGGAAGACCCGCTGCACCACAGGCTGTACTTTCTCAGCGACGCAGCGGTGAACGTCCAGCCGGACCTCTTGATGAAGACCGAGATCGTGCGCAACGCTGTCGAGGCCCTGCACGCCCTGGGGATCGAGGAGCCCCTGGTGGCGGCGCTCGCCGCGGTCGAGGTCGTGGACCCCGCCATGCCCGCAACCGTGGACGCCGCGAACCTGGCGAAGATGAGCGAGCGTGGCCAGCTGCCGCGCTGCATCGTCGACGGCCCGCTCGCCCTCGATAATGCGATCTCGCGCGAGGCTGCGCTGCACAAGGGAATACGCAGTGCGGTGGCCGGAGAGCCGGACCTGCTCGTGGTGCCGAACATCGAGGCGGGGAATGTCCTCTACAAGGCGTTCACGTACTTCCAGGGCGCGCGCACCGCGGGTATCCTGCTCGGGGCGCAATGCCCCATCGTCCTCACATCGCGGGCGGATCCGCCTGAGGCGAAGCTGCTCTCCATCGGTATCGGCATGCGGGTGGCTGCAGGTCAGAACGTCCACGTGACCCACTAACGAGGAGGCGCAAGAACGAGCATGGACATTTTCAAGAAGATGGCCGAGATGGGACACGAGCAACTGGTATTCTGCTACGACAAGACCACCGGGCTGAGAATGATCATCGGCGTGCACGACACGACGCTCGGCCCAGCCCTCGGCGGCTGCCGCATGTGGCCGTACGAGTCCGAGGATGCGGCCATCGAGGACGTCATGCGCCTTTCGCGCGGCATGACGTACAAGAACTCGGCCATGGGCTTGAAGCTCGGCGGCGGCAAGACCGTGGTGCTCGAGCACAAGCACGGCGAGAAGAACGAGATGATCATGCGAGCGATCGGCCGCTTCGTGGACACCCTGGGCGGCCGCTACATCACGGCCGAGGACGTCGGTACCTCGGTGCCGGACATGGCCATCGCCGCGGAAGAGTCCCGGTTTGTCGCCGGTTTGCCCGAGGCGTCCGGTGACCCGTCCGGCGCCACGGCCACGGGTGTTTACGTCTCGCTCAAGGCGAGCATGCAGGAGGCCTTCGGCTCCGAGGAGATCAACGGCAGGCGCATCGCCGTCCAGGGCATGGGTCACGTCGGCATGATCCTTTGCCAGCAACTGCACGATGACGGCGCCAAGCTCTTCGTCAGCGACATCGACGCCGAGAAGGTGGCCGAGGCCGTGCGGCGCTGGGGCGCCACCGCGGTGGACGCGGACGCCATCTACGACCTCGACTGCGACGTCTACATGCCGTGCGCCCTCGGCGCCACGCTGAATGACGACACCATCCCGCGCCTCAAGGTGAAGGCGGTCGTGGGCTCGGCGAACAACCAGCTCAAGGAACCGCGCCACGGGAAGATGCTGCACGACCGCGGCATCGTCTATGCTCCCGACTTCGTCGCCAACGGCGGCGGCGTGATCAATGTGGCCGAGGAGCTGCACCCGGACGGCTACCACCCGGACCGCGCCAAGAAGCGCGTCGAGCAGATCGGCGACCGCATGCGCGAGATCTTCCGCATCGCCCGTGAGCAGGGC
>JAJYNV010000088.1 GCA_021786135.1 Bacillota bacterium | reverse complement strand
CGGCCTTCGTGGCCATGCGCTGCTCGATCGCTTCCAGGTCGGCCTTCGTGGCCACGTGCTGCTCGATCGCTTCCAGGTCGGCCTTCGTGGCCACGTGCTGCTCGATCGCTTCCAGGTCGGCCTTCGTCGCCACGTGCTGCTCGATCGCTTCCAGGTCGGCCTTCGTGGCCACGTGCTGCTCGATCGCTTCCAGGTCGGCCTTCGTGGCCACGTGCTGCTCGATGGACGAGAGCTGGGTTTGTAGGCTATCGAGATAGGTCTTCAGCTCATTGTCCACGGTATCGCCGCTCCTCTCTGTCTCCCGGCACTCGTTCGGCACAGCAGCTGGTCCCCCCTGCTGACCCTCTGAGGGCGACGGCAGGTCGGTGCGGCAATCTGGCGTCGGCCGCACACAACCATCGACGGCAAGGGCGGCGCAGCCGGTCACGAAGCCCTTGCGGAGGTAGCGGTGTGCGGCACCTACCTTGACATGCAGGCCCGAACCACAGGAGACCCGAACCCGACGCGCCACAGCCGGTCGCGCCAACCCGACTCATGGTCAAATGCTGTCTTGAGATTGTTGCTGGGCCGATGGCGCAGCGTATCGCAAACCTCGGTGCCTGTCCAACAACGGCAGGGCGATACCGTCATAACCAAACATCCGCAACTCGTCAGAACCAAACGTGCGCGACCTGCAAGGCTCCCGAGATAAGAGCCAGTCCATGGCGCCCCTTCGTGCGCGCTACTCATCGTGGACGTCAACCATGGCCCGTACTCCCGCGTTACCAAACAGGCCCGGTGGAACAGACTCCAAAGTACATCTTGTTGAGTCTTTGCGAAGTTGGTGGGTGCCCCTGCTTACTCCCATGGCGCCGCCTTCAGCGCTCTGTCACCGACCTCTTGACCGTGCATCAACAGGTCCCCACCCAAGGATAGGTCCCCATCCACGCCGTCGAACTCATGGCTGATCTCTCGGGGGCTTGACGATGATCCCGGTTCGGTCCGCCTCTCTGGTGCCTGCCATCCTCGAGCGGTCTTCCGCCGCGATCGCGGGGAGATCTTTGATGGTCCACACAGCCCCGCATGCACAAGAGAGAGACAACGCTTATCTTCTACGGACTGCCCGGAGACGTATTTTCATCACGCACTTACGTGGTACACTTGTTTACGTGAGGTGATCCGCGGTGGAGATTCAGAACGTGACGCTCTCCCTTCCGAGGAATCTGCTTCAGCAAGTCAAGGTGCTCGCGGCGCGCCGTGGCACCTCAATTTCCGCACTGCTCACAACGCTGATCACCGACGCAGTGCGCAGCGACGACCAGTATGGGGCATCAAGCGAGCGCGCACTTGCCAGGCTCGCGCAGGGGTACGATTTCGGCACGCGTGGCGCCCGCCCTACGACCCGCGAGGAACTTCATGAGCGGTGACTTCCGCCGGGAGTTCGTCGACACGAACGTGCTCGTTTATGCCTTAGACGGGTCTGCCGGCACCAAACACACGATGGCCCGAGACCTCTTGCAGCGGGTTTGGCAAGACCGAACTGGGTGCTTGAGTGTCCAAGTGCTTCAAGAGTTCTATGTTACGGTTACTCGGAAGATCCCACGTCCCATCCCGAGTCCCGAGGCGCTGGAGCTGGTGCACGATCTGATGGCATGGACGGTGCACACCCCTGACGTCGGCGATGTGGAAGCGGCCATTCGCCTGCACCAAGCATTACAGTTCTCATTCTGGGATGCCATGGTGCTCCACAGCGCGCTGCGCCTCCAATGTGCGGTCCTCTGGTCGGAGGATCTGACCCACGGCCAGCAGGTGCAGGATCTAGTGGTGATGAGCCCCTTCCGTCTTGGGGACGAAGGTTGACGCAACTTGGGAGCCGGCGAGCCCGCGAACGGTTCAACTCTGAGCGAAACGAGTTGTGGGAACGCTTCAGGCATGCGTGGGAACGGTTCTGAACCTCCTGATCACCAGTCAAGAGGTCGGTGAGCCTCAGGCAATTGGCACCAACACGTCTGCTCTAGACCGAACACGTACCGGCTCTAAACGATTGAAGACGCGCAGAATATCTGCGTACAAGTTGTTTGGGTATGAAGGCGCACTCACAGTAACGACCACGCCGTAATAAAGCCGGTCTTGGGTTGGCGAGTTTCGCCCAATGGCATGCAGGATAAGAAATGGCTGATCTAAAGAAGACCAACGGAAACGCCGCCTCTTACGTAAGACGGTGTCCCACTTCAGTTCCTCCCTTCGCTGCTGCTCAGTGAATGCCGTTTGTCCCGCTACTGACACCGGAAACTCGCTTTGGGACCATCCAGCGGCGACCACCCGGTTAACTTCGTCCTGTTGAGTCTGTATATTAAGATTACGGCCGCGGTCGCTGTTTGGTTCCCGGAACCTGTACATCTGAGAGTTTGGATAAAAGACATCTTCGATGCAGGCCTGAGTGTATTCGTCTGGCCTATCCTGGTCGACTTGAGTAAGCGTCGCTACGGTCCATTCCACCGTAACGTAACCGTTAAATGCTCCGGTCGAGGGAATTGGGATCGGCAGGCGTGCAAACGTAGTTGCTTTTAGACTGCTCTGAAACAGCACTGTGACAGACCTCGAGGTACAGTGCAGCATTTCGTTGACGTTGGCAACCACTCCGAACCCTAGTTCGGGGTCCACTTGACCTCGAGGATTTTGTGCGCTGTGTATAACCAGCGCCCTAGCAAGCAAGGGACTAATTCGTTCCCCTCGCCCTAATATCTCAGCAACCCTTCCAGCAACGATCGGAGCACTAAAACTGGTCCCGAACGCTAGTGCCTTCTCTCCGTCCAGCGGTGACACGACGTGAATCGGCCTTTGGTCACTTCCTCCAAATGCGACTACATCCGGTTTGACCCGAGCACCCTCTCGGCCCCAGCCGATCGAACTGTATGGCGCTCGCGAAGCTCGTCCGTTTGCGTCAGGTACGAACGCTCCAACGCCAATACCGTTAACCAAGTCCGACGGGGCCTGTATTCGGTTCTTCGGCTCGGGTAGGCGACCATCGTTTCCGACAGCCACGACAAACAGTGCCCTGTGCTCCCACGCCAGCGAGTCGAGTGCGTATGTGAATCTTGTAATTTCGTCGTCCAGGATTGGCCCGACGGGGCCAAACGACAGGTTAAAGACGTTTATGTCGGGTCGCTGAGGAACTACTTGCTCGATCAAATCGATGGCACTGTACAGCTGCACATCGCTCTTTCTCTCCGGCGGTAGCACTCTGAACACCTCAACCGTTATCGGTGGAGTGTCAAGTTGAGAACCTTCGTCGTAGCCGTTTAGCGCTCCGTACAGCGCGGCACCTGCCACAGCCGTTCCGTGTTCAACATATTCTGGGTTCTCTGTTGAATTGACCGATTGCACCGCCAATTTTGCGTAGTTTCGTACCAACACATTGGAAGCATCCAATCCCCCATCAAAGACCCCAAGAGTAATCGTTGACTTGAGACTGCCGCTGGCAGGCTTGGGTCCAGGCACGCTCGGACGAACACGCAACTCGGGAAGCGGAGATGCCTTCAAAGGGTGAGCCGTGCGCAGCGGATTGTAATCCGCCAACCCGCATACCTGCTCCCGACGCATCTGCGCACCAATGAAGGTGGGCCCACCAGGGTAACGTGCAACGGCAAAGTCGTCCTCGTTGACTCCAAGCACTCGCAATCTGTCACTGACCTGTCGTATTGCTTCGTCGGTAAGTTCCGCTAAAGGGTGCAACACAAGCTCGACTGTACCGGACTCCCACGACTGGTCGAAACCAAGAAGTCGCTCGTTTCGGTGAAGGAGGGACACCTTCTGCACCTTTTGAGCGTCCTTTCTGAACGCGTCAGTAAGCGACCACGTATCGTCGCTCAACTTACGCTGAAACGCATTCAACCCTTCTTCCGATGTCCTGACGAAGATAAGTTTAGAGTATTCCCGACCTAGCGACGACTCGGGAGTCGCAGGCGGCACCCACCGACGCGACCCCACGTCGCTTACTTCTTCTCCGGCGAAAAGCGCAGACGGATAATAGCTCTTGGCAATAAACCGAGAGAAGAGGCGAAAGCAAACAACGAATAAAGGTAGCCTCTCCGATCGATCAACCCCGTTAATCTCGCTTCGAACCTGGTCGATATCTTCAATAAGCCTCTTGCGCGCAGAATCATACCCTTCAGTGAACTCCGGACCTTGCGAAACGACCTTTTTCCGGATGCCCTCAATGTATACTTCGCCATTCCCCAGAATCGGCAGATACTGTTCCTCCGCCACCCTTATTCACCCTCTCTTCCACCCGAATGCAGGTGATGATGAACCGTTGACGGAGAGACGCCTACCCAGTTGGCAATTTCTCTAATGCTCACTTTGTCTCCAAAAGTCGACCTCACTGCCCGGACTATACGTCCACGCGTAGCAGATGTTTGTTCTCCTAACATCCCCGGAAGTTCCTCGAACAAGCACTTGGCGAGTTCGGCAGAGTCCAACACTGCTCTCCTCATTGCTCTATCGGCTAGTTTGCAAACATCCGCGGCGCTGAGTCCGTCACTCAACCCAGCAATGACTTCTAGCGTTTCGGATACGTCCTCGCCATCCACAAACTCCCCTAAACGTCGCCTAAGCAGTGCTTCCCTAGCGGCTCGCGCAGGCCGGTGGATCTCTAGAACGTAGTCAAATCGCCTGAAGATCGCTTTGTCTAGCAGTTCCGGGTGGTTGGTGGCCGCCACAATAATACCATAGTCTGGCCAGCTCTCCAATTCCCGGAGCAGGACGCTCACGACACGCTTTAATTCACCTATGTCACTTGGGTCGTCTCGCCTCTTAGCGATGGCATCAAACTCGTCGAGGAACAACACAGATGGGCTGCTTCTGGCATAGTCCAACACAGTCCGCAAGTTGTGCCCGCTTTTCCCTAAATAGCTTGATAACGCCGTAGACACATCGAGCAAAATCAGGGGCAACTCCAGTTCCGACGCAATGAAGCGACCCGTGTAGGTCTTGCCAACACCAGGGTCGCCTTCAAGCAGCAGACTGGTCGCAGGCCGGATTCCCGAGCTGATGAGCGAGTCCCGCTCCTTCCAATGTTGCAGAAACCGGCTGATCGTACCGATCTCACGGTCGGACAGCACCGGAGCAAGTTCAAGCGCAGGTTCTTCCACAGCAACGAGTGATAGCCTAGAATCCTCATCCACCGGCGGTTCAAGAAGCCCAGCGGTACGCAACGGATTCGCTCCCGCCCACTGCTGGGCCAGCGTGTCCGCAACGGACTGAGCCACCCGCGGATAGGCGGGCCTCATTCGACGAGATAGCTGAGTGGCCACAGCCTCCACGCGACGGATGTCTCCCGCGAGCGCGGCCCGTATCAGACGTGGGATCAACGAAACGAAATCATCGTTCGGCACAGCGCGTTCGGCTCCTCCCCTTGTTGGCGCCCTGTCGAACACCATCGTAACCGCTTCCTGATGCGTGTTCAAGGGGTATGGCGTTCGACCTGCGCACATCCGCGTGAGTCGTGAAACGTTGGTCACGCTTACGAGAGGCATTCCCAGACGCTTCGTGGGGCGGCAACTGGTCCAATCCAGCACACGGGCTCGGTCAGCAGACCTCTTGCTCGGGCATCAAGGGGTCGGCGCGCAAGTAGGTGACGCCTCCCGGGTGATCGAGCCGTGGCTATCCACCTCTCGGTCTAACCAGGCGCAGTAAGGTTCCTACTCATGAACGCCCCAGACGGCGGGCTGACCTGTCGAACGGCTACCAAGAGGCTCGGTCGCACATCGCTGATGTGCCATGTTCGCGGCACACGGGCAGAACCGGCTCGACGGGTTGCAAGGTCGCGTCTTGGGCGTACGATGTCTACGGGGGTGCGTCGGATGATTTGTCGTATGACGGAGCGTGGACAGATCGTCATCCCTGCTGCGTTTCGCAAGAAGTTAGGGCTATGGGCCGGCCAGCGCGTTGAGATCGTCGAGGCCGAAGGTGCGCTCCTGCTGCGCCCCTTGCAGGAGTCTCCACTGGCAGCCGCACGCGGCCGACTGCGCGGTGCGAAGCTCATCGAGACCTTGCTGGAGGACCGCAAACGCGATGGCTGATTATGTCCTGGACTCGTATGCCGTCCTGGCTTTACTGTCTGACGAGCCCGGTGCGCTGGGGCTCGCCACCATGATCGAAGACAAGCGCAATCAGTTCTGGATGAGCGTCGTGAGCCTTGGAGAGGTTTACTACATCGTTGCGCGCAAAGAAGGAGAGCCTGCTGCTGCCCAGGCGATCAGCGACATCCAGAGTCAAGAAAATGTAACCGTGCTTGATGCAACGTTGGACAGGGTGCTGCTAGCGGCGAAATTCAAGATCGCGGGTCGCCTTTCTTACGCCGACTCCTTTGCCTGCGGGCTGGCGGCGGAACACAACGCCGCAGTCCTATCGGGAGATCCGGAACTTCGCAGCGTTGAAGGCGTCGAAGTCCTTTGGCCTCCTCCCGCCGAGCAGTAGATAGATTCCGCTGAAAAAGTCTCCGGTAAAGTCATTACAGGCGATTTGAGACCTGGGTGGGCCACATGGAGCCGCGAAAGCGCCGCACCACCAGTCCGAAGCTAGATAGAACGCCGCCGGGGTGATTAGCCCCGGCGCTGCTTCTTGTCGATGGTTCGGACGGTGCATCCGGCGCGGCACGGTTGCGCTGCCTGTTTTACCGCGGTCCTTCCTCGCTCTCCGCCGCCTCCGGTACGGCGTCAGGGTCTGTCGTGAGGGAGCGCTGCAACCTCGGCACGATGAAGAGCAGACCGCACCCCAAGATGAGGAAGACGACGTCCATTCGGCCTGTTCCGAGCAGTCCGAGCAGCGGGAACAGAGCGATGGTCAGCCCCACATAGACGGTGTCGACTGCGGACAGCGCGGTCGCGCGGATTTCCGCAGGCGCCCGGCGCACGAGCTCCGCACTGGTGAGCACGATCGCCGCGCCACTCCCAGCCCTGCCTACGCAAAGCCCTGGGATGCCAAACGCGAGCGCGGCTCTTCCTGGAACGGCGCGGAGCATCGCGGAGAGTGGATAGCCCCAGAGTAGGAGGCGCAACAGACCTCGCTGCCGGTGCTGGGGCACCCAGCCGACGGCCCAGGTAGTCAGCCAAGCGAGGCCCGACGCGGCACCAAGCAGGACTGACGTCAGTCCTGGCGTCAGTCCGAGGCCGCGAAAGAGCGCCTGCGTGTACTCCGTGCCAACTTGCGTCAGGGCCCAGAGCGGCGCGACCAAGAGGCCGAAGCGCCAATACCGGCGACTGGTCGTCACGAACGCGCGGAGAGCGGCCCATGGGGACTGAGCCGCCCTGCTCCCCTCCGCCATGGCGACCGGCGACAGACGGGGTAGGGTGAGCGCGACAAGGGACGCAAGCAGGCCGCCGAGGGCGTCCAGGGCGTAGAGCAGGGTGAACGAGACATCAGCGATCAGACCCCCTCCTAGCCCGGCAGCGAGGGCCGCTGCCTGCTGCATCGCGAAGTAGCCGGCGAGGTGCTTGGAGAACCCGTGCTCATCCGGACTGCTGGTGCTCTCGGTGAGCCTGCGCAGGTACGCTACGTCCACTCCGGACGGCAGCGTCAGCGCGAGCGACGTGAACACGGAGCCCAGCGCGACATAACCGAAGCCTCGGCCCGCTTCGAGGTAGCACAGACTGGACATGGCCTTGGCGAGTCCGCCGGCAACGAGCAGGCCGCGCGCGCCGAGGCGATCCGCCGCGAAGCTGCTGGGAACGTCGAAGACCATTCGCCCGGCCTGCATCAGGGCGTAGCTCACACCGACCTGCCAGGCCGCATAACCGAGATGCAGCAGGTAGAAGAGCCAGAGAAACTGATCCAGGAAGAGAGAGGAGAACAGCCCAAAGGCATAAACACGCCGCCACAACGCCTATCACCCTTTTCTCAAAGGTTCAGGCGTGCGACTTCGGACTTGGGTCGCACGCCCGCAATGAGGCATCCATGCCACACTGCGGGCTCAGGCAAGCGCGATCGACAAGAAGTTTCCTCCTCGCAGCAATTCGTATCGTAAGGAACGTTTCAAGATACTTTGTCGTGCTTCGCCGTCCGAGCACGTGCACCTACCACAGGCTGCTGTTCCTATCAATGATCAGTGCGTCCCTTTCTCCCCTTCCCGACCGGATTTTGCCACGGCCAAATCAGAACCCCTTCCTCACCTCGACTGACTCTGCATTCAAACCGGTGCTCCTTTCGAGTTCAGCCCGCACCGCCTTGTTCACCAGCACGACAAGCTCCTGCCGAGCCCGGGTGCTGGCCGTGTAAAGCAGATCCGGAGTCCTCGTATCGTGCCACGAGTCGACGTCGGTCACGATGACGACAGGCGCTTCCATACCCTTGAAGGTCCAGACGGACCCGCACCGCAACTTTCCTGGTTCACCTTCGATGCCACAGGTGGGAAGGTCCCGCAGCTCCCTGGCTATGGACTTCTCCGCCGCACGCGCAGAGAGGATCACGATCTCCTCGAGCGTGCGTCCTTCGTCCTGAAGCTGCGCGACCACACGGGCCAACAAGGCGCGTTCCGACGCAGGTTCACCATAATAGGCGAACCTGGGTTCCACGCCGTCGTCCGGACGAAGGTATTTGGAGTAGCCCGGCGCGAGGTGTCCCAGAGCCTCGGCTCTCTTCGCGATCCGCGGCGTGTTCCGGCAGTTGATCGTAAGCTCATACCGAGGTACGCCGGTCAGGCCGTACTTCTCCTGGAAACTCTCGATCGTGAGGTCGCCTGCGAAAATCCGCTGGTGCGCGAAGTCGCCGAACAGCCGCCATCGCCCGCTGCGCAGGCCACCTTTGACGGCGAGGTCCAGCACGTCGATGTTCGCTTCCTTGAGAAGATCCTGGCCCTCGTCCACCACGAGCGCGTCGAACTGCTCCAGTTTCATCATGGCTTCGAGCGCGAGACCCGGTAGGGTCCGGTTCCAGAATTCCTGGTCCTTGCCCGTTTCGTCCACGTCCACACCGGACACGTGCACCATGTAGGCCGGAAGGGTCTGGCAGGTGATCAGCGCCTGCGACGCCACCTGCTCGGCCATCCACTGTCCCAGGAGGCGGTTGAAGCAGACGAGGAGGACTCGGTGGCCCAACTTCGCCTCCCGTCGGGCGCTCTCAATGGCCAGCACGGTCTTCCCCGTTCCAGCCGGCCCGGGGAAGATGACGCGAGGGTTGGCCGAGAGAGCGTCCAGGCAGGCAAGCTGCTCCGCCGTGTACGCGTAGACTTCGTTCTCCTCGCGCTGGAGCCGATTGCGCGGTGGCTCCAGGACTTCGAAGCTCGGACGGAGGACGCGTTCCACGAACTTGCACATCGCGGGGTCCAAGACGGGTCGTGTGGGGTCGAACGAGGACTTCGCCGCTAGGTGGGCACGCGCTTTGTCCATGACCTCCATGCACAGGTACCCCATGGAATGCAGCCGCAGCTTGGGCTGGTCGATGACCTCCCACGGCTGCCATTCCGCCGAGTTCTCGGCGAAGTTGAGATACGGGAACACGACCGCGGACCAGATCGGAATACGCGCAAGTTCCGGCCCGTTCTTCGCCAGGTGATCGTGGATCGCATGCAGGGCGCCGGCCGCCTGCCTGAAGGGGCCCCGCGGATCGCCCGTGGCGGACGAGCCGTAGTACCAGAGACCCTGGTCGACATCGCGCCGCAGGGTGCGGCAGGCCTTCACCTCGAGGCAGAGGATGCCCTTGCCCGGGATGATGACGACGAAATCTGCCTCGCCAACCACCTGCCGCGGATGCTCCGCCAGGTCCAGCGAATGCAGCACCGTCCAACCGTCGGTCACGGGGTCGTCCCGGAGTTGTAGGAAGAGGTCCCGTTCTCCCGGACTCCGGCATGTCGGGTCGATCACTGCGGGCAACATGCGCGCCACTTCCGCACCTCCTGATCGGGCTCTACGTTGAGGATGGACTTCTGGAACCGACGTTCCGCCTGCGTTAGAACGGTGACGTGTTCTTGCCGTAATGGAGCATGACCATCACCGAAGCCGTGGTTCGGCACATAGTGGACTTGAACTTCGGCGTGGAAGTCGCGCATCAGCTTGCGGATCTCCTGATCCACAATGTTCGCGATTTTGCTTACTTGCGGCCCTGGCACGCTGATGGCCCGCACGCCCGGAATATCGGTAGGCGGCTCCGATCATGCCATGCATCCCTGCCTTCCCCTCGAACAGCCGCATCGTACCGTCCCTGCGATCCCACCTGCCCTCAACGGCAGAAGGCACACTCCCGACGCTCCTGCGCGGGTAGCGCCCGCGCCGTGGCACGGGCATCCTCGACGGTCTCGAACGGCCCGATCCATCTACCGTGTTTCGGATCGGATCCGCCCCTGAGACCTCGCCCGTGGTTGCAGAAGCGGCACGAAGCCGAATGGATCACGGTCTTGTGCGGACCTGCTTGCCAGTTCTCGTAGATTCAGTACATCGTCCTACGCACCTCATTTCCCGCAGCGGGTCACAAAGAGGCGATGCCCGAGTTCCTCGATCTGCTCTCGCACCTCGAGTCCGGCCACGAGGTGTGCGGGAAGGGCCGAAGCGCCATGCAGCGCTCCGAACATGGCGCCAACGAACGAGGCCACCGTGTCCGTGTCGTGCCCGGCCGCGATGGCGAGCCCAACCCCCTGCTCGAAGTCCTGGGAGTGCCGCAGGAAGCAGTAGAGGGCGGCAGGCAGGCTCTCGATCACGAACGCGCCGCTCCAGAGGCGATGCAGAAGCACCCCGTCGTCGCCCAGATCCAGAAGGGCCGGAACTTCCAGAAGTCGCCCTGCCAGCGTCGTACGACTGGACGGATCGCGACGTTCCGCGAGCGCCTCGGGCTCAAGTCCGGAGACGGCCCGGGCCATCGCTTCCGCCAAGGACAGGGCGTCGAGCTGTCGCGCATCCGACTGCACTAGATAGGCGACGGCTGTCGCGAAGGCCACCGCACCCGCCACCCCCGTCGGATGGCGGTGGGTGGGCAGCGATAGCAGCGTCGCGTCACGCCGCAGGTGGCGCGAGTCTCCCAGCCACCGAAGTCCGACCGGTGCCGCGCGCATGGCGGCGCCGTTGCCGGCGGAGTCCTCACCGGCCAGATACCAGGGAACCCCCTGGCCGAGGCGCTCCACCGCATGCACTGTGGCCGTGCCCTTGCCCGTTCCGTGCGGCAGCCACAGAGCCAGCCTCCGCGCGATGTCCTCGGGGTCGAGGTAGCCCACGTCCAGCAGGGACTCGGCCGCCAGGATGGTCTGTTCGGTATCGTCGGTGATGCTCCCCGGGTGATGCCCTCCATACCGCAACGGAACCGGAGGGTCGAGAGATCTGCGGTGAGACCCCTCGTAGGGGCGGCCGAGTGCGTCCCCCACCGCTCCACCGAGAAGTGCCCCCACGAACCGGTCAACGTCGGGTAGCTGGGCCTCCGCCATGCGCCCATCCCTCTCAGTTCCCTTTTGCTGGGATGCTTTCCGCGCATGTCCGCCACATCCTGCCGGATCCTGCCGTCCTGGCGACCCGAAGTTCCCGATCCTGCCAAGGAGGAACAAGGACCGTGAGCCACAAATAGCCACGTGGGGGGCACCGCGAGGGGAGACGTTCGGTCTGTTCGACGATCTGCTTGAGGCGCTGCGCAGGGAAGTCCGTTCCGAGCCGATTCGCCCGAAGGTCCTCCTGACGGAGAGCCGCCGAACCGGATACTCCATGCTCGAAGAGGTGGCACTGGCGGGAACAGCCTGGGTCAACGTGCGCCCCGAAACGCTGTTGACGCTGTCTCTGGAGGTAGTGGCTCCAGATCTCCTGGCCGGCGGGCTCTCCTATGCCGATCCGCTCAGGACAAGGTTGCTCATCGCAGACCTGCTTGCCCAGGTCCCTGAGGTCCGGCGGTACCTGCCGGATCCCGACCCCTCCCCGGGAACGATCAGAGCGTTTCACGCAGCCCTCCGGCAATTGCGCGCCCACCAGGTGCAGTCAGAACATTTCCCGATGGACGCCTTTCTTGACGCGCGCCGCGGGGTGTCGCTGGCAGCCCTGCTCAGGTCGTACGAGCAGAGTCTTGCCGAGCTCCACCTGGTGGACGACACTGAAGTTTTCCGCTTGGCCTGCGGCAGGCTCGGCGACTACCTGCGCCTCCTGGTGCCGGGCAGCCTTCTCGTCGAGGACCTCTGGGCGCAGGAACTCCTGCTTTCCGTCCCCGTGGCTGCACTCTCCCTGCTACCCGACGGCACACCCAGCGGCATCGCCCTGCCGCCGAATGCCGCGGCAAGCCTGTTGCATTCCTCTCTGGGAAGCCAAGGGGGCAGCCCCTACGCCGCCATTCTGGCGCCCACGTCGTCGGCGCCCGACCTCCGCCTCTTCGCCGCCAAGGATCCCGCCCAGGAAGTCGGCGCCGTCTTGCGGCAGTTCACCGCGAGCGGCTTGCGCCTTGACGCGCTGCAAATCCTGCTGGCGAAACGGGATCCCTACGCCGCGGCCATTCGCGAAGCGACCGCGCGGGCCGGCATCCCCGCGACGTTCGCCTTCGGCATCCCGATCAGCGTCACCCGTCCCGGACGGGCAGCCATGGCGTACATCACGTGGTGGCGCGAGGGCCTGCCGGCGCGCGTGCTCGCGGACGCGTTCGCCGGAGGGGTGCTCGAGTTCCCCCGCGATCCGATCCACGACGCCCCCAAGGCACACCGTGTCGCGCACCTTCTGCGCACAGCCAACATCGGCTGGGGCAGGGATCGCTACCTGCCTGCCATGCGGAGGCTGGCGGAGAGCCTCCCGGGCGACCAGGAACGGCGCCGGGACGAAATCGACGACATCACCGCATGGTTCGTGCACATCCTGCAGGGATTGCCCGCTGCCGGTGATCGACGTTGCGGCTTGCGTGACCTCGCCGCCAGCCTTCGTGACTTTGTCGACGCCTTCGCGGTCGTGCGGGACGACCTGGATGCCGAGGCCAAGGCGTCTCTCCTCGAGAGGCTGGGCGTGCTGGCCAGCTGGTCGGCGCAACGCCCTGGCAGCGGGCACGCGGCCGAGGAACTTCTCCGCGAGCTTGACGATCTGCGCGTCGGCGCCAGCGGACCGAAGCCAGGTCACCTCCACTGCGCTCTCCTGCGTGATGGCCGTCCGACGGGACGCGAGCATACAGCCATCCTGGGACTCGACGAGTCGAGCTGGCCGAGCCCATCGGTCGATCCCCTGCTGCTGGAATCCGAACGTGAGGCGATGGTGCCGACCCTCCCCTCGCCCTCCGAACTCGCCGCACAGGAACTCTTCCTGCAGGTCCGGAGCTTCGCCCAGATCGAAGGCACGCTCACCTGCAGCTACAGCCTGCAGGAGGGCGGCGCAAGCCGCAGGTCGTTCCCTTCGCCGCTCATGCTGCAGGCCTACCGTCTCAAGACGGGAGAATCCGCCGCAAAGTACAGCGATCTCGGTCCGTATCTGAACAGGGCAGAACCTGAGGACGTGCACGGGCCGTCCCCGTCCTTCGGGACGGATGCCGCCTGGCTGAGGCGCATCCTGCGTGGCGCCATTCCGCTCAGCGCCCGCGAGCCGCTTGCCGCTGCGCTGCCGCACCTGGCCAGGGGCGTGATTCTCCTCGCCGCGCGCGACAGCGGTGAGGTGACGCCGTACGACGGACAGATCGAGCCGGACCCCGAGCGCATCGATCCAAGGCGCTCGGGCATCGTGCTCTCCGCCACGCGGCTCGAGACCCTGGGCGCATGCCCCCTCGCCTACTTCTTCCGCTACGTGCTCGGCGTGGAGCCGACCGACGAGCTCGATCTCGATCCAGGGCTTTGGCTGGACGCCAAGGAACGCGGCGGGCTCCTGCATGCCGTCTACCAAGACTTCTACGCCCGCCTCGGGCGGAAGGCCGAGGGGTCCCGGGAAGACGAGGCGATCCTCATGGAGGTCGTCGATGCACGCCTCGCGGATTGGCGCGCACGCATCCCGCCGCCGTCTGACGCCGTATTCGATCGCGAGCGCACCGAGATCGGCCATGCCGCCATGGCGTTCTTCGAGATGGAATCCCGCGACACACTGAGGGCCCGCCCCGCCTTCTTCGAGGTCACGTTCGGCATGGACGGGGCCGCCGCAGAGCCCCCTCGACACGGCGGATCCGGTCGAGCTGAGCCTTCCCGATGGCAGCCTGCTGCGCCTGAGGGGCCGCATCGACCGGATCGACGATGCGGGCGATCACCGCTACCACATCTGGGACTACAAGACGGGTCGTGCCTACAAGGAAGGCGGGACGCTCCTGCGCGGGCGGCGCGTCCAGCACGCCCTCTACCGGGCGGCGGCCAGAGACCTCCTGCGGCGAGCAGGCATCGACGAAAGCCCCGAGATCTCGCTGTCGGGCTACCTGTTTCCGACGCGCCGCGGCCGACTGCGCCGTTGGCTGCCGCACGACCGCGCTGCCGCGGACTGGCTCGGCGGGCTGCTCGCGAGCCTGCTCGACCTGGCCGCCGCGGGCACGTTCGTGGCCGCGGAAGACGGGGAGCACTGCGGCATCTGCGACTTCCGCGCCGCGTGCGGCGGCAAGGCGGCGGCGAAAGCCACCCAAGCCAAGCTTGCGGCCGAAACCGATGCGCTGAGACTGCTGCAGGAGGTGGCCAGGTTTGAGTAGGCCAATCCAGGATGCCGCAGCTCGACAGCGCATCGTGCAAGATCTGCGGACAAACCTCTTCGTCGAGGCGGGCGCCGGTTCGGGCAAGACCGAGAGCCTCGTGGGCCGCATCTGCGAACTCTTCGCGCAGGGCGTAGCGCGCCCAGGCGACATCGCCGTCATCACCTTCACCCGCAAGGCGGCCGCCGAACTGCGCCAGCGGGTGCAGGTCCGCCTGGAGTCGACGCGGCTCGACGAGCCGGATCCTGTGCGCCAGGTCCGTCTTCAGGATGCGTCCGTGCACTTCGGTGACGCCTTCCTCGGCACCATTCACTCCTTCTGCGCGCGACTTCTGCACGAACACCCCTTCGAACTCGGTCTGGACCCCGCGTTCGAGGAACTGGAGGAGCAGGCCGCCGAGGCTTCCTATCGCCGGTCGTGGGAGACGTACCTCGCGGACCTGCAGGCCGAGAGCCCGGACCTGCCGGAGATTCTGGAGGAGCTCGGTCTAGGGACGGAGGACCTGAGGCGCTGGTACCTTGAGGTGGCGAAGTTCCCGGACGTGGAGCAGGTGAAGAGCGTCGGCAGCAAGCCTGACCTCGGCGACGCGCGGCGAGCGTTCGAGGCCCTCCTGTCCGAGCTTCTCCTCCTGATGCCCGTGGCCCCCCCACCCGAAGGCCGTGACGGACTTCAGGACGCCGTCCTCGACGCCCAGGCGCTCCTGCGCCTCGGCAGCGACGGCGCGCTCATCGAAGCGACGGAAGGTGTCGTCAAGGCGAAGATCGTCCTCAACAGGTGGGGCGAATCGGCGGTCGGTAGGGATGCCCGCGCGAAGCGCGGCGCGTTCGCGGTAGAGTACGGCGAGGATGCCATCCGGCTCTTCCAAGAATACCGCCACCACAAGATCCTGGAGATCATCGAGCCTGCCGGGGCAGCCGCCGAACACGATCGCCTGCAGGCTGCGATACTGAACTACGAGGACCTCCTGAATCTTGCGGCGCGCCTGCTGCGCGAGCATCCGCCCGTGCGTCAGGCGCTCGGCCGGCACTACCGCCACCTCTTGGTCGACGAGTTCCAGGACACGGACCCGCTGCAGGTGGAGATCATGTTCCTGCTCACCGGAGCGGAGCAGGACGAGACCGACTGGCGACGCATTTCCCCAAAGCCCGGCAGTCTCTTCGTGGTCGGCGATCCCAAGCAGAGCATCTACCGCTTCCGCCGGGCCGACATCGCCATCTACCAGGAGGTCGGGCGACACATCCAGGAGACGGGCGGTGCGATCGTGCCCCTGACGGCGAACTTCCGTTCCGTTCCGGAGGTCACGGAGCCAATCACAGATGCGTTCCGTTCCCTCCTGCCGAACGCCTCCAACCAGCAGCAGGCCGCCTTCGCACCGCTGCATGCCGTCCGGGACGCCGGCGGGGACGATGCCTCGGGCATCCGAGTGATCGACCTCGCGTCCGGCCTGGTCGACGAGATCGCGCAGGAAGATGCGGACAATATCGCCGCCTACATCGCCTGGGCCCTCAAGCGAAACCTGACCATCCACGACCGGCAAGGAGACCGGCCCGCCCGGCCGGAGGACTTCCTCATTCTGCTCCCGACCAGAACGCGCATCGAGTTCTACGAATCGGCGCTCCAGGCCGCGGGACTACCGGTGTCCACCGCGCGCGCCTCGCAGTTTGGCCTGTCCTCGTTCGTGCAGCCGCTTATCCTGCTGCTCTCCGCCATCGCCGATCCCGAGGATCCCGTCCCGCTGCTCGGCTGCCTGCGCGGCCCCCTGCTCGCTCTGAGCGACCAGGACCTCTACCGCTGGCGGCGAGCCGGCGGCAGGATCGCCCTGTACGGTCCCGACAGCGATGGTCCTGTCGGCGCCGAGCTCGAGCGGCTGCGCCGCTACCGCAGCTGGAGCCGCACACAGGAGCCCGTGGTGGCCATCGTCCGCATCGTCGAGGATCTCGGCCTACGGCCCTGGGCGGCGGGAGGTCCCGATGGCACCCGGGAGCTGGAAGCGATCGAGGATCTCATGGATCTTGTACGCCACGCGGACGGCCCGGAAGCGACCAGCTTCGCGGGTGTCGTCCAAATGCTCGCGCACTCGCTCGCCGTGCGCGGCGAGGCGGACGCGGCCGGCTCCGGCAACTCCGTCCGCCTCATGAACCTCCATCAGGCCAAAGGACTCGAGGCGCCCGTCGTCTTCCTCGCGAACCCGGCGCGACGGCCGAACTTCGAGCCCGAGCGACACATCGATCGCGGCCAGAACCCGAGGGGCTACTTCACGTTCCGCGGGGTAAGCCGCGGCTGGGGCAGCGGGCGCCTGCTCGGCACCCCGCCCGGCTGGGAGCAGGCCAAGCAGATCGAGCAGCAGTTCGCCGACGCGGAGAAGCTCCGTCTCCTCTACGTCGCGGCCACGCGGGCGATGCAGCTGCTCGTGCTCAGTCGGGCGGAGAAGTCCGGTCTCGGCTGGTGGGGACCCCTCGAAGACTTGGCGCGCGATGCCCTGCCTCTGGAGATCCCGCCGGCTGTGGCTGCTGCGGACCAGCTGCTCGAGGACGGCCTTGAGGATGTCCTGTCCGAGGTCGCCAGCGAGGAGTCACTACTCCACGCGGCGGCCCTGCCAAGCTATCGGGTAGCAACGGTAACCTCCCAGCTTGGTCCGCCGCCGGCGCACCTTTCGACCCCAGGCAGAGGCCCTGCCTGGGGCACCGCGGTGCACCGGCTCCTGGCCTTGACGGCGGGAGGGCTGCCGAAGGCATCCTGGCCGGAGGCGTGCAGGCAGGCACTGACGGACGAGGGTCTCCCCTATCCGACGGAAGACCTGCTCAGCCTCCTCGAACAGTTCTGGAGCCTGCCGCTCGGCGCAAGGATCCGTGCCGCGCGCAAGGTGCTGTGCGAGGTACCCTTTGCGGCACGCGCCGACGGGGAGAACGTCGAGCCGAGCGTGCTGCACGGGACGGTTGACCTGCTGTTCCTGGAGGAGGGCGGTTGGGTCCTCATGGACTACAAGACCGACGCCTCCGCCCGGGGGGGAACCGACGACCTTGTGCGGCACTATGCTCCGCAGGTGGCAAGCTACGCGGCCGTCTGGCGTGACACGTTCGGCCAGCCCTTGAAGGAGGCCCATCTCTTCTTCACCGAGACGATGCGGGCCATCGAGGTGCCGTTGGAGAAGGGAGACACGACTTGGCTGAGCCATCCTGGCGCCTGATCGGCGGCATGCTGGTGTACCGCGACGATCGCTTGCGCATCCAGGCCCTCAAGGCCGAGGACGCCATCGTCGCCTCACCATGCGGCGATGGGCGATTCGTGCTGCGGGAATGGAGCGAGTACAAGCTCAAGGGGCAGGACATAACCGATGTTTGGCAGGGCGACCTGCCTGCAAAGCAACTCGATGACGGGCTCTTTCTGCTGGTTTACCAGAACGCGGTCGGCCTGGGCCGGATTGAGATCCGGATGAAAGACGGCAGCACTGTGGATCTGGGCGTGGACGTCGTCTCGCGCAAGCTCGTGCTGGACGATCGTAGCCACCCGCTCTACCAGCCGCGCTTCCTCAGGGCCCTCCTCGAGGCGATCGCCAAGCACCTCGCCGACGGCGCCTTCGAAGCCTTCTCGGCGACAGGCCAGCGCACTGAAGAGTCTTCTAAGCCGGCGACGGATCTCTTCCTGCTCCACTTCCTCAGAGCCCGCGGAGAGGAACTCGGAGAGGGCATACGGGGTGTACTTGCGAGCCCGCACCGGGTGCTGCAGCGCTTTGAGGAGGAGACCCCGGCCGCCAAGGCACGTCAGGTGAACGAAGCGGGAATCGCCTGGTCTCTTGGGCGGAGCCTCTGGGCCAGGGCGGCGACCGGAGGGATCTGGCGCGCACCCGATGACACGCAATACTCGCCGCTGGCCATCCTTGCCTCCTACGCGGACGAAACCTACGACACGCCGGAAAACCGCTTCATTCTCTCGTTCGCCCACCAGCTCCAGGACGCCATACGGCGCATCCGTCCGCTCGCGGGCCAGCACCCGGAACTCACCCAAAGCTGCTTGGCGGCCCTGCAGGACAACTTCGACCTACTCCTGGGCGACGAGCGCCTGCAAGACGTCGCAGAGTCCACCCTGCTCCCCGTCCATTCGCAGGTGCTGCTGCACAGGCCAGGGTACAAGCAGCTCTACCGCCTGTACCCGGCCTTTCTCGCCGGACGGGAGGTCCTCGAGGGGGTTCTCGGCCAAGCCATTGCGCTGCGCAATATCGCGAAGCTCTACGAAATCTGGTGCTTCTTCGAGCTTGCGTCGGACCTCGCACAGGCCCTGGGTGACCAGGGACCTGACTCCCCCAGGTTCAAGCTGCGGGCGGGACATCTGCCGGAGCGCGAACTGTCCGCCACGGCGACCTTTCCCCATGGCGGCTACCGGCTCGTCTACCAGCAGACGTTCGCCGGCGGCGGCCATGCGGCAGATGGGCGCAGCTACTCTGTCAACTTCGTCCCGGACTTCGCCCTCTTCAAGGGCAGGCAGCCGATCGGAGTCTTCGATGCGAAGTTCCGGCTACGCTGGGCATCCGTCGATCCTGACGCTGGCACTGCAGCGGACGGCAAGCCGGTCGAGGACGACCTGCACAAGATGCACGCCTACCGGGATGCTCTACGGCTGCGCTTCGCGGTGGCCGTCTACCCCGGTGATCGCAGTGTCTTCTACCGCAGCGATGGCGCCGATGCCACCGGGCCGCCGACCCTTGCGGCACTCGTCAGCGACGATGCGCCAGAGGGCATAGGCGCCCTCAGCTTGAGACCGGGAGGGACGTCATGAGCCGATTCTTCGATGCCTGGAAACAGAGTGAAGCCCTTGCACGCGATGAGGTGTTCGCCACGGTGCGGCCCTTCACGCTCGCCGTGGTCGAGCGATGGCTGCGCGCCCATGTACCTGCAGTCCGGGAAGAGGAACTTAACGACTTGCGCAAGAGCGCGCTGATGCGCCATCTGAGCGATGGAAAGTGGGTGCCCTTTGATCAGACGGACAGCTGGAAGGTGCCGGGTGAGAATGACTTGCGCCTGTCGATCAAGACCTTCGGCCATGGGTTCCAAGCTTACGACACGCTTCAGCTTGCGCTGCCCGGACACACGCAGGTCTACGCGGGCGTGAAGGTCACCATGGACGTCGAGGGTCAGGACGTACGGCTAAAGGACGTGTACGTCGGCATCCTGTCGCCCGCACATGAAGCCTTCCACTACCTCACCCTAGAAAGCTATCCCCTGGCCGTTCCAGAATCGGTGCCCAAGGTGACCGCGGGCCGAACTAGCGGCAGGACCCCCACCCCCTACGTCGGTGTGCTCTGGACCCGCAACGACATCGATTCCGAGGATGAGCTCATCGCGCAGGCAGCTACCGTGCTGGAAGCAGCACGGCTCAAGGTTGCGGAGAATCCGAGCCCCTTCCCGCAGTTGACGGAGGTGAAGAACATGGCGGTGAGTTCCGGCCTCACTGCGGAGGCACTCAGGGCGGCGCTCGAAAGCCAGGGGTTTCGCTTCTCGTCGGCACAGATCGCGACATTCTACGCAGCCCTCAAGGCAAAGGGCTTCGTGCTTTTGAGCGGGCTATCGGGGACCGGAAAGACTGCACTTGCGCAGCGGCTGCTCGGACTGATGGGCGTGCCCGATAGCCACGTTCTGCTCACTGCGGTGAGGCCGGACTGGCGCGACACGCAGAGCCTGCTTGGCTACCTGAACCCCCTGACGCGGGAGTATCAGGCGACGCCGCTGTTGCGCTTCCTGCTGGAAGCACAAGCCGACTTTCTGGGGGACAGGCCGGCGCTCGAAGACTACCTCGCGACGTATCTCGCAGAGCCCAAGACGCAGGAGTGGTACAAGCGCTACGCCGAAACCGTGGCGCGATTCGCGGGAAGACAGCCTGGAGGATGGTCGCAGGGACAGCTTGTGGGCGAGCAGACCCGGCAGGAGCACCTGTTCGCGGGTCAGGGATCCTGGTCGCAGGCGGACCTGCAGCTGCTGTGGCATAGGAAGGACAATGGCATCGCCGACGTCGGCCAGTGGGCCCCCAAGCTCCAGGTGGACGAGGCGGTCCTGCGTGCCGCCACCGATAAGCTGGCCGACCAGTCGCACAGCCCTGGCGAACGCTATCTCGCAGTGCTGGCCGATTTGCGCGCGGCCACGGGCATCAACCACTTCTCCCGCACGGCACGCGTGCTGGCCGCGCTCGATCCGGAGCACGTCCCCCCAGAGGTAGGCGAGGCGCAGACACGGGTGATCCTCGACGCTCTTGAGAGCCAGTTGAAGTTCGCACCGGGGGCCAAGGATGTCACTGCCGCTTCGCTTGAGGCCGGGTGGACGTTCATGACCGATAAGGCCAAAGCACTCCTGACAGCGATCGGGCGCGATCCGAACGATGCCATCCTGCGCGGCATCGCACTCTGGGGCGTCTACCTTTGGGGTCGTGGAGGTTCATCGAATGCCGCGTCGGGTTCTGCGATGCCCCACGTGGTGATCCTGGACGAAATGAACCTGGCACGGGTGGAGTACTACTTCGCGGACTTCCTCTCCGCCATGGAGTCGGACCGCGCGGATGATGGCCTGCACACCGCCGAGATCGTACTGCACACCGGCGGTGAGATCCGCGACCAGGACGGCCATCCGGTGCCCGAGATCTTGCGGTTGCCACCCAACGTCTACTTCGTGGGGACCGTCAATGTCGATGAATCGACCTTCAGCTTTAGCCCGAAGGTCCTGGACAGGGCGTTCACCATAGAATTTCGCGACGTGGACCTCGCGGGCTATCCCTTCCCACCAAGCACAGGGGCTCCTGCCGCCACGTTCGCCCTCCCGCCCGACTTCACTCGAAGTGGCCGCTTCGCCGGCGTAGACAAGGCAGCAGTGAGCGCACAGGCGGAGGCGGAGTCCGTGGTGCTGGAGCGTTTGCGCGACCTGCACAAGACGCTGCAACCTTACGGATTGGAGTTCGGATACCGCGTCGTGGACGAGGTTCTGCAGTTCCTTGCCGCATTGGGCGATGCGCCGGTCATCGACGGACTGCCACGCTCGCCCGAAGACCTAGCCTTCGATACGGCACTCTGCATGAAGGTCTTGCCCAAGTTCCATGGACCCTTCCGCCATCTTGAGCCGGGCCTTACGGCTGTCCGCACCTGGGCGCAGGATCTCGGACTCGATATGACCGTCAAGAAAATTGACGACATGGTTCGCCGGGGCCTAGGACAGGGCCACGTCAGCTTCTTCTGATCCAAGGTGCATGGGAGGTGGGAAGGCCAATGCGGGAGCACGACCTCAACCGGCTCTACGACATCCTGGCACGGCTGCGCCAAATCATGGGCGCACGTCTACTTTGCGATCCCGGTGCCCTCGACGACTGTCCCGAGCAGGGGATCTACTTCTTCTTTGAGCCGGGCGAGCTACGGCACGACGGGAGCGTCTCTAGGGTGGTCCGGGTCGGCACGCACGCGGTGGCCCATGGGTCCGCCGCCACGCTGGCCCAGCGGCTTCGCCAGCACCGTGGCACGCTCTCGGGTGCTGGCAACCACCGTGGGTCCATCTTCCGGCATCATGTCGGATCGGCGCTACTTCGCCGCGAGACGGGCCGGTATCCGTCGTCCGTGATCGTCTCGTGGTCGCGCCGAGAGGTAGATCCTGAAGAACGGGCCGCCGAAATAGGGCTCGAAATAGAGGTCAGCCGCTACATCGGCCGGATGCCCTTGCTCTGGGTGACAGTACCCGGACCATCCGAAGCCTACAACGACCGACGCCACGTAGAGAGCAATGCGATCGCGCTCTTGAGCGACGTCGGCAAGGAGGCCATCGACCCTCCCTCGCCCCAATGGCTTGGCAGATATGCGGATTCCGGATCGGTCCGTACGAGCGGACTCTGGAACGTGCACGACGTCGATGGTGCGTACGATGAACGCTTCTTAGAGTTCCTGGATGCGTGCGTCACCCGGATGGCACGCAGCGGTCCGAAGGTGCGCTCGGCGGAGGCCGCTCAGCCGACGACCCCTGCGCCCGATCAAGACGACCGCCCCTCTGCGGGGCGGCCTGGGGGCACTCTCGTGCTCGTCGCATGCGGCCAGAAGAAGATCTTCGAGCTCCATCCCAACCTTTGTACAGTGCCCGCCAAGGATGCCTACATCGGGCCTTTATTCTCTGCGGAGCGTAGGGTGGCCGAGGTCTGGGGGCGGCCGTGGATGATCCTCTCTGCCAAATACGGCTTCCTAGAGCCTACCGCGCGGATCGAGAACTACGACGTGTCCTTCGCAAAGCCAAATACCAGTCCCACCTCCGAAGAGACGCTGCGGCGACAGGTCCGTGAGTTCGGGCTCGACCGGCTGGGGGATGTCGTGGTGCTGGGGGGCACCGCATACGCCGCAGCCGCCCGCGCCGCCTTCGCCGGCACCAACGTGCAGGTTACTGCACCGGTCGCGGGCCTTCCGCTCGGCAAGATGCTACATCACCTAAACGAGCTGGCAGGGCACTACGCCGATCCCGCGACATCCGCCTACCCAGCCCCGCCGCAACCGACGGATGCAGCCATCCACCGCGGCACAGCTCCCAAAGTCGCCGACTTTGAACGAGAACTTGCAACGCTATTCACCACGGCTCAGGCCGAGGGCAAGACCATCCTGGAAGTGCGTTCGGGCGATCTGCATCATCGAGTGGCACCGCACGGCCCAAACCGAATGCCTGCCTGCTGTAGCGCCATGCGCAAGATGATGCGTTCGAACGACGAGATCGTACGACAGCCACCGAAAGGCAACGGCACAACGCTAGTCATCGCCTATCAACTGCCGCGGTAAGACTCACCCTAGCGGGCGGGAGCGGACGCTTCGGACTGGCCTCCCGCTTCGAATTCCCTTCCCGCGTCAGGGCTTGCGACCAATGCGTCGAACCTTGCACAAGGGTGATCAGGTGGCCTGCAAGCTCCCTCTATCATCCCGCCCGGAGAAATTCTGCGTAGCGCTCTGCAAGACGGTCACGATCCGGGCGAGCACCGCGAGCAGCGGGCACAACCAAGTGGACACCATCCATCTCTTGGAGTCCATGAAGGAGCATGGGGCCATCATGTTCGATCTGGATGTCGGGTCTCACTGACACCACCAGTTCTGGGGACACCCCTAACAGATTCTGATCATATGCAGCGTGGTGAATCTTGCATAAGCACAGTCCGTTGATCACGTCTGGAATCCCTCTTGGGTGGCCGTCCGGAAGGATGTGCGCCGCGTCCAGCAGGGCATCGTGCTTCAGGCGACAGATAGCGCACTGGTGCTCATACGCCTGCAGGACCTTCGCCCGAAAGATGGGCTGATGCACGCGTTGACGCGTCAGCCGCTCCACGTAAGCGCGCTGATCCAGGTCGATTGCGATACCGGGGGCAGACAGAGTCTGCGCCCGGTCCGGGGCGATCAAGAACTCTAGTGCGCGAGGATCTTCGCCGACAATCCAGACTGGATAAACCGGGACATATCGTCCCGGTGCAGCTCCGATAAACCAAATTAACGGCAGCTTGAACTGCAAGGCAACGCGGAGTGCAACATTCTCGGGGTGCTTGGGATCAGTCCCCCTATACTTGTACCTCGGCAACCCGTCCACACCGACCGAATCATCGTATGGAGGTCGTTCACCGGGAGGTGTATACGTGGTACGGATTGAAAGTGCTGCCGACAGCTGTGCTGGCTTGCGAATGCCTCGTTGCCTATCCATCAACGGCAGTGCCATACCGTCATAAATAAAGGTCCGCAACTCATCAAACCCGAACGTGCGGGATCTGCTGGGGTCCCTAGACAAGATCCAGTCCATGGCGGCTCCCCGGACGCGCTGCTCGTACTGCACGTCGACCATGGGCCGCCCCTCCTGCCCCAGTAACGTGCCGGGTGGCTTCGTCTTCTTCTTGAGTTTTCGCGACACGGGAAGGTACCCCTGCTAACTGCCAAAACGTCCCCCCGTGCGGTCGGGCACCGACCTCCTGATCATCCATCAAGGGGTCAGGTTCCTCAGCACACGTTGGACTCGCGACATCTTGATTCGTAGTAAAATCCCGCGGGCTGCTGCTCGTTGCTCGATGGTGTGCAAAGGCTGTCCTGGAGCGGCTTCCGCGGCCTATAGGCTCAAGAAGGCCGACACTGCGACCTCACGTTCTGAGGAAATCGGGGACCATCTCGGGGACCCGTTGTCGGACATAGTTCTTCCTGGTGCGGTGACCTGGCCTCGTTCATGTTGTCTTGACGATATGCTCGTAACCGACGATCGCACTTTGCGCGGTTCCACGCTAAGGAGGCTTGCCGTCGATGGGGGGATTTCAGGGTGGGCCTCGCACACTCTCATTTGCGCCAGCGCTTCCGTATTCCGGCAGGATCGAAGCCACATTTGGAGAACGCTTTATGCGTTTAGACCGGGCTCATCATTACGTCCAAGGCTTGTGGTCGCGTCGCGAGGCGGGGATGTTTTGAACTATTACGCCCACTCGGTCGGATCAAGCAAGGCAGATTGGCAGCTGCTGCACGACCATTTGGAGGCCGTTGCTTGGTTGAGCGCAAGGTTCGCCAGTCGGTTCAACGGTGGCTCCTTGGGCCGCGCGGTCGGCCTCCTGCACGATCTCGGGAAGTACTCTGCGGAGTTCCAACGCCGCCTCGAGGGAGAACTTATTCGGGTTGATCATTCCACGGCAGGCGCGCAAGAGGCGCTGCGCCTGTATGGTGCTGCCATCGGAACTCTGATCGGGTACGTGGTGGCTGGTCATCACACCGGCTTACCCGATTACGGAACCGCTGCGGACGACGCGTCGTTGGCGGCTCGCCTTCGCCGAAGCGGACTGACTGACTACGGTGCTTATGCTCAGGACGAGATGCACTTTCCGCAGAAAGGCGAGTTGGCCCTGCCGATTAGTTTCCTCCCGTCCCAGCCCCACTTCAGCCTCCAGTTCTTCATTCGCATGCTCTAGTCTTGTCTCGTTGATGCCGACTTCCTGGACACAGAGGGCGCTCTCGACCCCGCCAAGGCCTCTCTGCGCGGCGAGTACCCTGCGATCGGCATCCTGCGGGATCGCCTGGACCGCTACTTTGCCGCGAAGTTCTCCGGCGTTGCCGACACGCCGGTCAACCGTGAGCGAGCGGCCGTGCTCCAAGCCTGCCACAGCAGGGCAGCTGAGCCCACTGGTCTGTTTACTCTGACAGTGCCGACCGGCGGTGGAAAAACACTTTCGTCGCTGGCCTTTGCCCTACAGCACGCGGTCTGTAACGGCCTGGAACGGGTTGTCTACGTCGTCCCTTTCACAAGCATCATCGAGCAGAATGCCGCCGTGTTTCGCGAGGCTCTTGGCGACGAAGCGGTTGTGGAGCACCACAGCAACTTTCAGTACCCACGTGAAGGCGACGAGAACTGGGACAAGGGGAGCGCCAGCCTCGGTCTGGCTACGGAGAATTGGGACGCGCCGTTGATCGTCACCACCAATGTGCAATTCTTTGAGTCCCTGTTCGCCAACCGCAGCTCGCGATGCCGAAAGCTGCACAGCCTTTCCCGAAGTGTGGTCATCCTGGACGAAGCGCAGATGATACCGACAGACCTGTTGAAACCGTCCCTGGCCGCTCTGTGGGAGCTGGTTGGGAATTATGGCAGTACGGTGGTCCTTTGCACGGCTACGCAGCCTGCGCTGCAGGGCTTGGTACCGCCAGATATGCCGGCGAAGGAGATAGCACCCGATCCCGCCCGTCTTTTCGAGGTTTTGCGCAGGGTGGCGGTATCCCAACTGGGCGCAGTGGAGGACGGCAAGCTTGCAGAGGAGATCTCGCGCCAGCACCAGGCGCTTTGCATCGTCAACACGCGCTCCCACGCCAGGGATCTGCACGATCTCCTGCAGGGCAAGGAGGAGGTGATCCACCTCAGCGGCAGAATGTGCCCACGCCATCGGGCGAAGGTGCTCGCGGAGGTACGCAGGAGACTCAGAGATGGCGCGCCATGCCTGGTCGTGTCGACGCAGTTGATCGAGGCGGGTGTGGATGTCGACTTCCCTGTTGTCTTACGGGCGGCGACAGGACTGGACTCGCTGGCGCAGGCGGCTGGCCGCTGCAATCGCGAGGGGCGACTTGAGTGCGGCCGTGTCTTCCTGTTCGATCCCATTGGTCACCCGCTGCGCGGATGGTTCGAAAGAACCGCCACGGCAGCCAACATGACCTTGCGTGGCGGAGCCGATCCTTTGAGCCCGAAGAGCATGGAGCAGTACTTCGCCACGCTCTACGACCTGGAGGGGGGAGGCCTGGACAAGATGGGCATCATGGGGCGGATTGCCGAGGGGGGGAGTAAGGTGCAGTTCCAGTTTGCGGAGCTGGCGCAGACCTTCCGGATGATAGAGGAGGATATGATGTCCGTCGTCGTCCCTTGGGACGAGGAAGCCTTCCAATACGTCCGCCATGCCCGATCCAGTCAAACCCCCTATGGACTGCTTCGCAAAGTGCAGCCGTATGTCGTCCAGATCCCCCCTTGGGAGTTTCTTGATCTGCAGAAGAATCATCAAATGGAGGTCCTCGAGATCAACGGAGGGACAATGGCTGTCTTGGCCGACCTTTCGTGTTACAGCGATGAGGTGGGATTGCAGCCGTCGGCACGAGACGGCCATGCGGGGGAAGTACTGATCTTCTGATTGGACGGTGAAAGGAGGAACGGACATGGGGTACGGAATCGCGGTCAAGGTTTGGGGCGACTATGCCTGCTTCACGCGGCCGGAGATGAAAGCTGAACGTGTGAGCTACGATGTCATGACGCCTTCGGCGGCGCGCGGGATTCTGGAGGCGATTCATTGGAAGCCAGCCATCCGGTGGGTGATCGACCGGATCCATGTGCTGAATGAGGTTCGGTTCGACAACATTCGGAGAAACGAGGTGGCGCACAAGATCTCCGCGCGCAATGTCATGGCGGCGATGAAAGGTGAGGAAGCGGCGCTGTACCAGGATGTGTCCGCCGACCGCCAACAGAGGGCCTCATTGGTCCTGCGCGATGTGGCGTATGTAATCGCGGCGCACTTCGAGCTCACGGATCAGGCCGGGCCTGAAGACACCCCCGAGAAACACTACAACATGGCGGTTCGGCGTGCGAGGCAAGGTCAGTGCTTCCACCAGCCATACCTCGGGTGCAGAGAGTTTCCGGCGCATTTCGAGCTTTTGGAAGGGACAGTGCCTCCGTCGGCGCACCAGGGACTGGATCGGGATCTCGGTTGGATGCTCCATGACATCGACTTTGCCGACGCAATGACGCCCCGGTTCTTTCGGGCCGTCATGAAGGACGGGATCATCGAAGTGCCATCGCTGCCGAAGGGGGCAGGCCAGGGATGATTCTGCAAGCCCTGTACGAACTCTATCAACGACTGCTTGACGAACCTGATGCGAGCATCGCCACCCCCGGGTACAGCACCACAAGAGCCTCCTTCGCCTTGAATCTATCTGCCGATGGCGAACTGCTGGATCTGGTGGACCTGCGCGCCCCCGACACCACCGGACGACAGCAGAATTTGGTTGCTCGAGAAGTGAATGTGCCGCGGCAGGTGATACGGTCAGGTACAGGCGTAAAGGCGAACTTCATGTGCGACAACAGTGGGTACGTTCTGGGGGTTGACGCCAAGGGCAAGCCAGAACGGGCGATGCAGATGTTCACCGAGTTTCGCGCACTACATCAGACTTTGTTGGCTGGGCTGCACGACGCAGGGGCACAGGCTGTCCTAGCATTCCTGGACCACTGGGATCCCGGCCAAGCTAAGGAATGTGCTGCGCTGAGACCACTCTGGGATGACGTCATAGCTGGGGGCAGCATCGTCTTCAGACTCGACGGCGCCCCTGGGTTTGTCCACGGCCGGCCAGCAGTCCGGGCTTCATGGGAGCGCCACATTGCGGGAGGGGGCTCAGGACCGTCAGGGCAATGCCTGATTACTGGCGAAAGCGCTCCCGTCGCACGTTTGCACGACAGCATAAAGGGGGTGTCGGGTGCCCAGTCAACAGGGGCTTCCATCGTCTCCTTCAACCTGCCTGCCTTCGAGTCGTACGGGAAGCACCAGAGCTTCAACGCGCCTGTGAGTGAAGCTGCGGCGTTTGGCTATGTGACAGCCCTCAACTTCCTATTGCGATCCCAACGCCACCGGATGCGGATCGGTGATGCGACCACCGTATTTTGGGCTGAACGTCCCGGTGGCCTGGAAGAGGA
>JAJYNV010000282.1 GCA_021786135.1 Bacillota bacterium | reverse complement strand
CCCGCAGCGACCGGGGGCACCCGGAAGGCCGGCCCAACGTCGCCGCGGCCCCGCGGACCGCAGGCGGGGCGAGGAGGAGCACCGCTTCGAGCGCCGCGTCCATCAGCGGCGCCATCAGGCGGCACAAATCCGCACCGACCGCCCCGTGACGCTGGAGACCGCGCTCACGGTGCAGGAACTCGGCCAGAAGCTCGGGGTAACGGCAGGAGAGCTGATCAGGCGACTGATGGGCCTCGGCGTGATGGCCACGCTGAACCAGGAACTCGACGTGGACACGGCGGCGCTCATCGCGACGGACATCGGATTCCAGGTGGAGATCAAGCCGCCCGGCCCGACACTCGAGGAAGAGGTCGAGCAGGAGCTGGAAGATCCGCCCGAGAAGCTGCGCCTGCGCGCCCCGACCGTCGTCGTGATGGGACACGTCGACCACGGCAAGACAAGCCTCCTCGACGCGATCCGTGACACGAACGTAACGGTGCACGAGGCCGGTGGCATCACCCAGCACATCGGTGCGTCGGTGGTGCACCATAAGGGCAAGCGCGTCGTCTTCCTCGACACGCCTGGCCACGAGGCGTTCACTTCCATGCGTGCGCGTGGTGCGTCGATCACCGACATCGCGATCCTCGTGGTGGCGGCGGACGACGGCGTCATGCCGCAGACCGTCGAGGCGATCAACCACGCCCGCGCGGCGAGCGTGCCCATCGTGGTGGCCATCAACAAGATCGACAAGCCGGGCGCCAACTCGGAGCGTGTTCGCCAGCAGCTGATCGAGCACGGCCTCCTGCC
Organism: Bacillota bacterium; assembly: GCA_021786135.1. GTDB lineage: Bacteria > Bacillota > Sulfobacillia > JAJZYS01 > JAJYTV01 > JAJZQO01. Next base: position 4,700 of record JAJYNV010000282.1, on the reverse strand, counting down.
TGAGGAGTGGGGCGGCGAGACGATCATGGTCGAGGTGTCGGCCCGCACGCGGCAGGGCATCGACACCCTGCTCGAGATGCTGCTTCTGGTGGCCGAACTGCGCGAGTTGAAGGCCAACCCCGACAAGCTGGCCCGCGGCACAGTCCTCGAGGCGCGCCTGGACCGCGGTCGCGGCCCAGTGGCCACGATCCTGGTGCAGTCCGGAACGCTCGAGTCCGGCGACGCGTTCGTCGTCGGGAGTGCCTATGGACGCGTGCGCGCCCTCTACGACGATCGGGGGAAGATCGTGCGCAAGGCCGGGCCGTCCACGCCGGTCGAGGTGCTCGGCCTGAGCGAGGTGCCGGAGGCCGGAGACCACTTCATCGCGGTCGACGACGAGCGCAAGGCCAGGACCGTCGCAGATGCGCGACGCCAGCGCTCTCGCGTGGAGGACCTCAGGCCCGAGTCGCGCACGAGTCTCGAGGATCTCTTCCAGCGCATCCAGGGCGGTGAGCTGCAGGACCTCAACATCGTGCTCAAGGGCGATGTCCAGGGCTCCGTTGAAGCCTTGCACGCGTCACTCGAACGTCTGACGACGCCGGAAGTGCGTGTCCGTGTGCTGCATGAGGGCGTCGGCGCCATCAACGAGTCCGACATCATGCTTGCACAGACCACCAAGGCGATCGTCATCGGCTTCAACGTCCGACCCGACGTGGCCGCGCGCCGCCTGGCGGAGCGCGAGTCGGTCGATGTGCGTACCTATCGCGTGATCTATGAGGCGATCGACGAGATCGAGGCCGCAATTCACGGCATGCAGCGTCCGGAGATGAAAGAGAAGATCCTGGGTCATGCTGAAGTGCGTGAGGTCTTCCGCGTACCGAAGGTCGGCGCGGTGGCGGGCCTCTACGTAACGGAGGGCAAGGTGACCCGCCAGGCCCAGGTGCGCCTGGTGCGCGACGGCGTGGTGCTGCACGAGGGCAGCCTCTCCTCGCTCAAGCGTTTCAAGGACCCGAGGTCTCACGTCGAGCAGGGCTACGAGTGCGGTGCCGGACTCGAGAAGTTCCAGGACATCCGCGAGGGCGACAAGCTCGAGTTCTTCATCATCGAAGAGGTACCGCGCAGCTGAGGGCCGTCGTCTGGGCCGCCGAACTGACCGTGCGCCTGCCCTGGGCGAAATCGCTCAAGGACAGGCGCCAGGTCGCACGGAGCCTCGTGCAGAGGCTCGGCAGGCAGCCGAACCTCGCCGTCGCCGAGCTGGAGGCGGAAGATGACCCGCGCCGCCTGGATCTCGGCGTCGCGGCGGTCAGCAGCACCGTGGGACATGCCCGGGAACTGGTCGAGGCGGCGATCGCCATGGTCGAACGCGAAGGACTGGAACTCGAGCTCCGACAGTACGGCGAACGCTAGGCCAGGGGGGACGACATGGCTACGACGCGCCATTTGCGCCTGCAGGAGCGCATCATGCAGGAGACTGCAATGATCCTGCGCGAGCTCAAGGATCCGAGGATCGGCATGTGCAGCGTCGTCCGGGCCGAGGTATCGCCGGACGGGGAGTTCGCCCGCATCTACGTCTCCACTCTGGCTACAGGCGAAGCGGCCGAAGCAGCGATGAAAGTGCTGAAGCGCGCCGCTGGCTTCGTGCGCACGCGACTCGGCGAGGCTCTGGGCACGCGCAAGGTGCCCGAGATCCGCTTCCGTCTGGACGAGTCGATGCGGCACAGCCAGCGCATCGACGAGATCCTGCGTGAGATCGGCCCGGGAGATCTGCAGCCGTGAAGGAAATCGCAAACGCACTGCGGTCCTCGCGGCGTATCCTGATGTCTCTGCATCGCCAGCCGGACGGCGACTCGATCGGCAGTACCCTTGCCGTGGCGCTCGGACTGCGCCGCCTGGGCTGTCAGGTGACCGTGGCCACACCCGATCCGGTGCCCCACGCCTACGATTTCCTGCCGGGCGTCGAGACGATCGTACCCTGGAGGGATGTGGCGGCGGCACAGTATGATCTCGTGGCCCTCTACGACTGCGCAGACGAGCGACGGACCGGCGCCCCGCTGGACCTGCGCGAGTATGCGCCGAAGATTCTCAACGTCGATCACCATGCCACCAACAGCCGATTCGGCGACATCGTCTTCGTTGATCCCCTGGCTGCGGCCAGCGCCGAGCTCGCCCATCGGACGCTCGAACTTCTGGGCGTCACGGTGGACCGCGATATCGCTCTTCTCCTCTATGTCGGACTCGAGACCGACACAGGTGGTTTTCGCTACGCATCGACCACGCCGGAGAGCCATCGGCTGGCCGCGCGCCTGCTCGACGCGGGCCTTGACCCCGGCGAGGTGTCGGAGCTCGTCTACGAACGCCAAAGCGTCGGCGGGCTGCGGCTTCTGGGCCTGGCCCTCGAGTCGCTCCGCCTGCGGCCCGACCTCTCGCTCGCCTACTTCGTCCTCGGTGACGAAGATTTCACCCAGGCGGGCGCTACCGCACAAGATGCCGAGACGATCGGCATCGTGGACTATGCGCGCCGGCTCGAGGGCGTCGAAGTTGCCGCACTCCTGCGCAGCGACGGCCCCGGCGAAGTCAAGCTCAGCCTGCGCTCGAAGGGCCAGGTGAACGTCGCCGAACTTGCCGCAAGGATCGGCGGCGGGGGCCACGAGCGGGCGGCGGGCGCCACGATCATGGGCGATCTCGCGCAGGCGGAAGAGGTCCTGCTGCAGCTCTTCACGGGGCTATGACCGGCGGTGTCCTGCTGATCGTCAAGCCGCCGGGCTGCTCGTCCCACGATGTCGCGTACGCCGTACGGCGGCGCTTGTCGCTGCCCTGCGGCCACCTCGGCACACTCGATCCCCTGGCCGCTGGCCTCCTGGTCGTGGCGGCGGGAAGCGCCACCCGCCTCGTGCGGTACGCCGAGGGCCAGCCGAAGGAGTACATCGCGGAGATCTGGCTGGGAATCGGCACGGCGAGCCATGATTTCGCGGCTCCCGCGACCGCTCGGGTCAGCGCCCTGCATCTGGGCCGTCCCGATGTGGAACGGGCCCTGACGGAGATCTCGTCCGAGACCCTGCAGGCACCACCGGCATTCTCCGCGCGTCAGGTGGGCGGAGAGCGCGCCTACCATGCGGCGCGGCGCGGTAGGGAACTCGATCTGCCGGCGCGTCCGGCACGTCTGCTCCAGTGGGAGGCCCTCGCTCTCGAGCCGGGCGACATCCTCAAGCTGCGTCTGCGCCTCGGCGTCACTTCCGGCTATTACGTGCGTGCACTCGCGCGCGATCTCGGCCTGCGTCTTGGCGTGCCTGGAGCCTTGGCCTTCCTGCTGCGGACGAAGAGCGGTGCATTTGGGCTCGAGGACGCCCACAGTCTTGAGGAGGATCCGCAGATCCTTCCGCTGGATGTGCTCGTCGCCCATCTGCCGCGCTTGACGTTCGACTCTGCTGAGGGCCACCGGATTGCCTACGGGCAGAGGCTGCCCGGCGCCGGGGAGCTATGCGGCCCCCATGCAGCGTACGCGAACGATCGGCTGATCGCTGTCGTGCAGGCGCGCGACGGGGTGTTCCACCCCGAGACGGTTCTGCCTATGGAGGTTTGATTGCCCGTGTGGCTTGATGTCTCGAGCCTTGCGCTGCCGCTTCGCGGCGCGCTCGCGATCGGAAACTTCGACGGTGTACACCTTGGACATAGAGCCGTCGTGGAGCGTCTGCGGGCCTCAGGGCTCGGCACGGCCGTCCTCGTGCCGGATCCCCATCCCTTGACGGTTTTGGGCCATGCGCAGCCGCTCCTGACGGAGATGCCGCTGCGCGGTCGCCTCCTGCATGTCGCAGGTGTGGAAACCCTCTTGCGCCTGCCATTCGACAGGAAGACGGCGGAGATGGAACCCGCGGACTTCGTACGCGAGATCATTCTTGAAAGAATTCAGCCGCGCCACGTCGTCGTGGGCTTCAACTTCACCTACGGGCGCGGTGCGGCCGGCGATGTCGAACAGCTTGAGGCAGCCCTTTCCGAGGCTCGTGTGCCGCTGGAAGTGGTGACTCCGACGCTCTGGGACGGCCAGGTCGTATCATCGAGCCGCGTCCGCCGTTGCCTGGGCGAGGGGGACGTCGCCGTGGCGGCCGAGCTCCTGGGCAGGCCGCACGTGGTGATCGGCACGGTCCGGCCTGGCAGGGGGAGGGGCAGGACGATCGGCTTCCCTACCGCCAACGTCGCGACGGCGCCTGGAGTCGCACTGCCTGCCGAGGGTGTGTACGCGGTGCAGTGCCGCGTTGGCTCCGAGGTGCTGCCCGGCGTCTGCAACCTCGGCCCGCGGCCGACGTTCGGCGAGGTCGAGCGCCTGCTTGAGGTGCACGTTCTGGATTACTCCGGCGACCTCTACGGCACGGAGGTCGAGGTGGCGTTCATCCAGCGCCTGCGCGGGCAACTGCGCTTTGACGGACCAGGCGAACTGCGTGGGCAGATCGCGCGCGACGCTGCCGCCGCCAAGGAAATGCTTGGCGTTGCGACGGCTGGATGGGATATGCTAGGATGGCCGGGATAAGAGGAGGTGGCTCGGCTCTGGACGAGTACGGACCAGAGGAACTCTTGCAGCGGTTCACCTCGATTGTTCTCTCCCGGGAGTTTCGGCTCTTGCGGCGTCGCCTCGAGGCGTTCTATCGCGAGACCGGGGCACAGGACGCGCGGGAGCAGGCTTTTGTCGAGGCGCTGTACGCCATCTGGGAACCGGATCGGCCGCGAGC
>JAJYNV010000463.1 GCA_021786135.1 Bacillota bacterium | reverse complement strand
AAGCTTCTCCTTCTCGTGCACGAGCCCGCTGACCTCTTTCTTGGTCAGCTCCTCGAAGCGGCCGTCCGCCTCCATCTGCTCGATCTCGGTCAGGCGCTGGAGTCGCTTCTTGATCGTGCCGAAGTTGGTCAGCGTTCCGCCGAGCCAGCGCTGGTTGACGTAGAACTCGCCGCAACGCGTCGCCTCTTCGGCAACCGACTCCTGCGCCTGCTTCTTCGTTCCGACGAAAAGGATCCGCCCGCCGTCCTGCCCCACCTGGCGCATGTACTGGTAGGCCTCGTCGACCTTCTTGACGGTCTTCTGCAGGTCAATGATGTAGATGCCGTTGCGCTCCGTGAAGATGTACGGGCGCATCTTCGGATTCCAGCGCCTGGTCTGGTGACCGAAGTGGACGCCCGCCTCAAGGAGCTGCTTCATCGAAATGTAGGACACGTGATGCCTCCCTCTCGGTTTTGCCGCCGCGCCGGTCCTCTGCGCCAGGAAACCCGGTCTCTCCGGGCCACCGCCCAACTCATCGAGGCGCGTGCGTAATTAGCCTTCCGCAGTATACCATGCGGTCCAAGCAGGCTCAACCGCGGAAGAAGCCTAAAGGCGACACAAGGCGAAGAGGTTGCGGTGTCATCTTCCACCACTGCATCCCGTCATCGGTACGCGGTCTCAGCTACAGAATGTAGCGCGAAAGCTGCGGGTTGGCTGCCACCTGCCCCAGCTGCCTCTCGACGTAACCCCGGTCGACGGCCAACTCGGTGAACCCGGGCTCCGGTGCGCGGAAGAGCGCGTCCTCAAGGCAGCGCTCGAGCAGCGTGTGCAGCCGCCTCGCACCGATGTCCTCCGTCTCGTCGTTCAGCTTGTGGGCATATTCCGCGATCGCCAGCACGGCATCATCCGTGACCCGCAGAGCGACGCCGTCGGTGGCGAGCAGCGCGATGTACTGCTTCACCAAAGCGTGCTCCGGCTCCACCAGGATGCGTCTGAGTTCCTCGACACCGAGCGAACGCAGTTCCACCCGGATCGGGAAGCGGCCCTGCAACTCCGGGATGAGGTCCTGCGGGCTCGCGATATGGAAGGCTCCAGCCGCGATGAAGAGGATATGGTCCGTCGTCAGCGGCCCATACTTCGTCTGCACCGTGGTGCCTTCCACGATCGGCAGGAGGTCGCGCTGCACTCCCTCGCGGGAGACGTCCGGCCCGTGCCCGGCGCCGTGGGCCGCCACCTTGTCGATCTCGTCGAGGAAGACGATGCCGGACTGCTCCGCCCGGTGCAAGGCTTCCTGCGCCGCCTTGTCGGGATCGATGAGGCGATCGGCCTCCTGCATGCGCACGATCGGACGGGCGTCGCGCACCTTCATGCTGCGACGCCTCGTGCGCTTCGGCAGCATCTGCTGCAGCATCTCCTGCATCTGCCCCTGGCCGTCGGCCATCGGCATGGGCGTCTGCTCCTCCACATCCACCTCGACCATCTGGTCCTCGAGCTCGCCGCGACGCAGGCGCTCGCGGACGGTGCGGCGCCTCTCCCGCCGCTCGCCGTCGCCTTCGGAGTCCGACGGCGCCTTCGACGGCTCCTGAGGAGCTCCAAAGCCGAACAGCGAAGCGAAGGGATTCGGCCGCTCAGCGCGATCGCCCAAGAGGAGTTCGACGAGCCTCTCCTCGGCGGCCACATGCACATCCGGCTCGATCTGCCGACGCATTTCCTCACGCACGAGACGCAGTGCCACTTCGACAAGGTCGCGCACGATCGACTCGACGTCGCGACCGACGTAGCCGACCTCCGTGAAACGCGTCACCTCCACCTTGACAAAGGGTGCGCCGACGAGCCGGGCCAGACGCCTCGCGATCTCTGTCTTGCCGACGCCAGTGGGCCCGATCATCAGGATGTTCTTCGGCGTGACCTCCTGACGCAGGGCGGGCTCGAGTTCCTGGCGCCGCGTGCGGTTCCGGAGCGCGATCGCCACGCGGCGCTTCGCCTCGTCCTGGCCGATGACGAACCGGTCCAGCTCCCGGACGATCTCTGTCGGCGTCACCTCGGATCCCCTCCGATCTCCTCCACGACGATGTGATCGTTCGTATAGACGCAGATGCCGCTGGCTATCTCGAGTCCCTTGCGCGCAATCTCTCCCACAGGCAGGTTCGTCTCGCCTGCAAGCGCGCGGGCAGCCGCCAGGGCGTAGTTGCCGCCCGAGCCGATGGCCGCGATGCCGTCGTCGGGCTCGATCACTTCCCCCTGACCCGAGAGCAGCAACACGCTCTGTCGGTCGCAGACCAAAAGCAGGGCCTCGAGCCGGCGCAGCATGCGATCCTGGCGCCACGCGCGCACGAGCGATGCTGCCGCCTGGCGCAACTGTCCGTGCTGCTCTGCCAGTTGGCGCTCAAAGGCATCAAACAGCAGGAGAGCATCCGCGACGGACCCTGCGAAGCCTCCCAGGACCTCGCCCTGGTAGAGGCGGCGCAGTTTGCGCGCACCATGCTTGACGATCGTCGCGTCACCCATGGTCACCTGTCCGTCGGCCGCCATCGCCGCCTTTCCGTCGCGCACCACCGCAAGCACTGTCGTCGACCGGAACTGTGGCATCTCCACTGCAAAAACCTCCTTGCAAAGCCTATGCGCGCGGGTGCGCCCGTCGGTAGACGGCGCGCATGCGACCAGCTTGCACGTGGGTGTAGATCTGGGTGGACGAGAGGCTCTTGTGACCGAGCAGCTCCTGCACGGCGCGGAGGTCGGCCCCGCCCTCGAGGAGATGGGTCGCGAAGCTGTGCCTCAGGCTGTGGGGGCCCCTCCGGGGCAGGCCGACCATGCGCTCGTACGCCTCGAGGATTCGCCGCACGCTGCGCGCCGTGATCCGGCCCCCGCGCCGGTTGAGAAAGAGTGCCTCACCGCCGTGGGACAGAAGGCCTCTCGCCTCGCCGAGGTAGATGCGCAGCGCCGCCGCCGCAGATCGGCCGAAGGGCACGATCCGCTCGCGTCCGCCCTTGCCGCGCACCCGGATCTCCCGGTTCGGGAGCGACACATCCTGCAGGTCGAGGGAAACCGCCTCGCTGACGCGCAGTCCACTCGCGTAGATCAGTTCGAAGATGGCGCGGTCCCTGCGCCCGAGGGGCGTCTCATCCGGCGGGGCCACAAGCAGGCGCGCCGCCTCCTCCACGCTGAAGAACTGCGGCAGACGCCGTTCGAGTTTGGGTCCGCGCACGCTGAACAGCCAGTCCGGCACCGGCTCGCCCTGCCTCTGGTGCAAGCGGCCGAGCGACTTCATCGCCGAGAGGGAACGTGCGATCGAGCGCCGCGCCTTGCCGCTCTGCTGCAACTTGGCAAGGTAGGCGCGGAGGAGGCCTGGCGTCAGTTCCTCGCCGGCCAGAAAAGCCGCAAGCGCCTCAAGTTCGAAGCGATACGCCCGCATGGTATGGGGTGACGCACGCCTGAGGCGCAGATGGTCCATGAGCCGGGAGATCTCCCGCTCGTCGACGCGCACAGGCCTCCCTCCCCGACGATCAGCGCGCCTCAGCCATCGGCCGCCGGTAGTCGCAGCTTTCGCGCACGCAGACATATTCGCCCTGACCGCCGCGGCGCGGCTGCTCCACAAGGAAGGCGCCGCACTCGGGGCATCTCTCGCGCACAGGGCGCTTCCAGGTGGTGAAGGTGCAGCTGGGATAGTTGGCGCAGCCGTAGAACGTGCGACCGCGCCTGGTGTGGCGTTCGACCACCTCGCCTCCGCACAGGGGGCACTGCACGCCGGTCGGCTCGCGCAGGGGCTTGGTGTTCTTGCACTCGGGATAGCCCGGGCAGGCCAGGAACCGCCCGAAGCGCCCGTGCTTGATCACCATCATCCGTCCGCAGTTCTCGCACTCGACATCCGAAACCTCATCCTGCTGCTCGACCTTGCCGATAACGGCTTCGGCCTGCTCCAGATCGCGGTGGAACGGTACGTAGAAGTCCCGCAGGACCTCCTTCCAGTCCACCGTCCCCTCTTCCACCTTGTCGAGCCGTCCTTCAAGCTCTGCGGTGAACTCGGGATCCACGACCTCCGGGAAATGCTCACGCAGCATGCCGTCGACGATCTCGCCCAGTTCCGTCGGGTGCAGGCGGCGCTCGACGCGCTCCACGTACTTGCGGTCCTGGATGACCTGAATCGTCGGGGCGTAGGTGCTGGGTCGCCCGATGCCGCGTTCCTCGAGCGCCTTGACGAGCGTCGCCTCCGTGTAGCGCGGCGGCGGCTCCGTCACGTGTGCGTCCACGGCAGCCTTCTCGCAGAGGCAGTGGTCGCCCTGCGCCACGGGCGGCAGCACACTCCCCTCATCCTCCTCGCCCGCGCCCGTCAGGGCCTGGAAGCCCGGGAACACCAGGACGCTGCCGACGGCCCGAAACGGATGCTCGCCGTAGCTGAGGCGGATCGTCGTCTGCTCATACTCGGCTGGGCTCATCGCGCTCGCCACGAAGCGCAGCCAGATCAGGCGGTACAGCTGGAGCTGCTCGCGGGTCAGGGACGCCTTGAGCGTGTCAGGATGGCGCAGGACCGAGGTTGGTCGGATCGCCTCGTGGGCGTCCTGCACGCCGACACGGCGACGTTCGCGGCGCTCGGCAGGCTGGGCGTAGGCATCGCCGTAGCCTTCGCGGATGTACGCGGCGACAGCGTCCCGCGCCTCGTCCGCGATGCGGGTCGAATCGGTTCGGATATAGGTAACGAGGCCGACGTGGCCCTCACCTGCGAGCTCGAGCCCTTCATAGAGCGCCTGTGCGACGGCCATGGTCCTGCGCACCGTGAAGCCGAGGCGGCGGGACGCCTCCTGCTGCAAGGTGGATGTGGTGAACGGAGGTGGAGGAGTACGGCGGCGCCGCCTGCTGTCGACCGCCGCCACCACGAGTTCCTGGCCGGCCAGCTCTTCGGCAATGCGCGTCGCCAATGCGCTGTCAAGAATGCGCTCGCCTTCCTCGCCCTCCTGCTGGTAGCGGGCCATGAACGTGGCGCCGGCCGGTGACTTCAGTTCCGCTGCCAGCGTCCAGTACTCCTGAGGTTGAAACGCCCGGATCTCCTCTTCCCTCTCCACGATGAGGTGCACGGTGGCCGACTGCACCCGCCCTGCCGAAAGGCCCGGGCGCACCTTCCGCCAGAGCAGGGGCGAGAGCTGATAGCCCACGAGCCGATCCAGGACGCGTCTCGCCTGCTGCGCGTCCACCAGGCGATAGTCGATGGCCCGCGCATGGCGCAGGGCTGTACGGACGGCATCCTTGGTGATCTCATGAAAGACGATCCGCACCGGCTCGCGATCCTTGATACCGAGCACCTGCGCCAGGTGCCAGCTGATGGCCTCCCCCTCGCGATCGGGGTCGGTCGCAAGATAGACGCGCTCAGCCTTCTTGGCCGCGTCGCGCAGTTCCTTGATCACATCGCCCTTGCCGCGGATGGTTATGTAGCGGGGCTCGAAGTCCTTGTCCACCGCGACGCCGAGCTGGCTCTTGGGCAGGTCTCGAACATGTCCCTTCGAAGCACGCACCGTGTAGGTGCGGCCTAGAAACTTCTCGATGGTCTT